>QHOF01000205.1:0-4763 GCA_003219335.1 Verrucomicrobiota bacterium
CCTTGGAAGGCGCAGCCATCGTAGAAGGCGCGGCCAAGCGGGCGCGCGACAAAGCGGACGCCGCGCGCTTGCGTGAATTTTCCGAGCAGATCGCCAACGGCGCGAACTCGGAAATTTACGCGATCTCGCAATCGGGCGAGCTGGAGGTGCTGATGGCGACATATCCGGATCGCGCCGACGCGACGCAATACGATCCACCGCCGCGAGTGGTAGTGGATGGTCCGGCGGCGTTGTTCGGCGCGTGGTATGAATTTTTTCCGCGCTCGGCGGAAGGCCGCGCCGATCGCGGATCGACTTTCCGCGATTGATTGCCGCGCGTGGACGACGCGAAGGCGATGGGATTCGACGTGATTTATTTTCCACCGCTTCATCCAATCGGGCACACCAATAGCAAAGTCCGGAACAATTCGGTCACCTGCGAACCGGGCGATCCCGGTGTGCCGTGGGCGATCGGCAGCGAAGCCGGCGGACACAAAGCGGTCGAGCCTTCGCTCGGCACACTGGCTGATTTCGATTGGCTGCAAAAAGAGGTCCGCAAACGCGGGATGGAAATCGCGCTGGATTTCGCGATCAATTGTTCGCCCGATCATCCGTACGTCAAAGAGCATCCCGAGTGGTTCTACAAACGGCCGGACGGCACGATTAAATACGCGGAGAACCCGCCGAAAAAATACGAAGACATTTATCCGTTGAACTTCCGGTGCGAAAACTGGCGCGAGCTCTGGGCCGAGATGAAAAGCATCGTGCTGTTTTGGGCGGAACGCGGTGTGCGCATTTTTCGCGTGGACAATCCGCACACCAAGCCCGTCGCGTTTTGGGAATATTTGATCACAGGCGTTCGCGAGAAATATCCCGACACGATTTTTCTTTCCGAAGCGTTCACCCGGCCAAAGATGATGAAAGCGCTGGGCAAAGCGGGCTTTAACCAGAGCTACACCTATTTCACGTGGCGCAATTCGAAGCGCGAGCTGATCGAATATTTCACGGAGCTGACGCAGACCCAAATGAGCGAATATTTCCGTCCGAATCTTTGGCCGAACACGCCGGACATTTTACCGTTTGTGCTTCAGGAAGGTGGACGTCTGGCATTTATGATTCGCGTTGTGCTGGCCGCCACACTCTCAACTCTCTACGGCATCTATAGCGGGTACGAACTGTGCGAAAACAAAGCTTTGCCCGGTCGCGAGGAATATCTCGACTCGGAAAAATATCAGTTCAAAGAGCGCGATTGGAACGCGCCGGGCAATATCAAGGACTGGATCGCGCGCATAAACAAAATCCGGAAGGAAAACCGCGCGCTTCAGATGTACACGAATCTGCGGTTTTACCACGCCGAGAGCGACGCGATTCTTTTTTACGGCAAGATGACTCCTGCGCGGGACAACATCATTCTTGTGGTGGTAAATCTCGATCCCTTTCGAAAGCAGCATTCCTTTGTCTATGTGCCGATCGACGAGTTCGGACAGATGGAAAACGAGGAGTATCAAGTGCACGATCTGTTGAATGACGCGCGTTACACCTGGCGCGGCCGGCAAAATTACGTCGAGCTCGATCCGGAAATTCAGCCGGCGCACATTTTTTTGGTGCGCCGCTGAGTGACCCAGACAATCCTGTCTGCGAGAATGCAATGCAGCAAAATGGTGTTGCAGGCAGGCAGGATTGCCTGCCTCACGCGGATTTGCATCCGCCAACCGCTCCGCATATCATTACGAAATTTCTGGCATGAAGATTTGGGTTGTGCTTTATGGCGCGCTGGGGAGCGCGTCGCCTTTGCTTGCGCAGGAACCAACGCCACCGCTGGTGCCGCAGCATTCACAGACCATCCTGGAGACGCTCTTCAAAGCGGGGCCGGTGATGATTCCGCTGGTTTTGTTGTCGATCTTTTTCGTTGCGCTGGTGGTTGTTTACTTGATGACGATCCGGCGCGGGGCCGTGGTTTCGAGCGGTTACATGGCCACGGCGGATGCGCTGTTGCGTAAACGCGATTATCTCGGCTTGCTGGCGGTTTCCAATCGACATGGCGAAGCGATCGCGCGCGTCGTGCAAAAAATGCTCGATTTCACGACCAAAAATCCGCACGCAGATCTTCAGCAGGTCCGCGAGATCGCCGAGACCGAGGGAACACGAGTGGCCACAAGCCTGAACAACCGTGTTATTTACCTCGCCGATATTGGAATGATTGCGCCATTGCTCGGGCTGCTAGGCACAGTTTTCGGAATCATCCATTCTTTCGGGGCGCTGGGAGCAGATGTCGGATCGGCGCGGTACGTGGCGCTCTCGCGCGGAATCAGCGAGGCTCTGGTTAACACGGCTGCCGGGCTGGCCATCGGCATTCCGGCGATGATCTTCTACGCTTTCTTCCGCGGCAGGGCGCAAAAGTTGATCTCGGAATTGGAAGCCGCTTCGACGCACGTTTTAGCTTTGCTTTCATTGCAGTACGGCAAGCGGGCCGAGCGAACTCCTGTGCTGATCGAAGACGAACTGTAAAGCCGAATCAGCTGTCACATGAATCTACGTGGTCACGCGCCGTTGCATCATCCCGGCATCCAGCTCGCGCCGCTGGTCGATGTGCTGTTGCCCTTGCTGATCTTCTTCCTGCTAACTTGGAACGCAGCCCGCACCGAGAACGAGCTCGACGTTAAAGTGCCGAAGGCATCGGCTGCGAAGGAGAAAACTGCACCGATTGGTGACGTGATCGTTAACGTCAAGGCAGACGGAAATGTGGTTGTGAACCGCCGCACCTTGAGCGGCGCTGAATTGACTGATTTGCTGAAAAGCCTGGTCCAACTGAATCCCGAGCAAGCGGTGGTGATTCGGGGCGATGAAGCCGGCGCTTACAAAAACATCATCGGCGTGCTAAACATTTGCACGGAAGCAGGGATCACCAACGTGGCGTTCGCCACTGCAAAATGAAAATCACGCGCAGCGCAGCCAGTCTCTTGGGAGACTGTTGAAATACTGGAATGAGCCGCGTTGCTGTTCGATTTTGGCGCTGGCCAAGGCGCGAGCGCAGCGCCGATATCCGCAGCGATCTCGGCCAAGCGAGCCACGTCGGCCAGCGCCAAAAGCGACGCAACCTTCCAGGCGCGAGGCAGAAGGGGCGTCTGGCCGCGTCGCTCGCTCGTTACAGCCCGCTAAAGGGGATGCGCCTCACTCGCTCCTTGCCATGCGACCCTTCTGCCTCTACGCGCGACCCATCCCAGTATTTCAAAAGTCTCCTAGGACTGGCGATGCTGCTTTGGACGGCAAGCGTCGCCATCGCTCAATCGGAGCCGGAAGTGCGCCGCGCTCGTCCGGTAGATGAGCCGCCTGCCGCGCGCGCTCTTCCTGCCGAGGAACCGAGCGCCAGAAGCACGCGCTCTTTAGTCGAAGAGTTTTCCGAGCCGACAGCGCGTGAAACGGAGCGATCCGATCAACGTCAGCTTGATTACGCCAACGCGCTGTTTACTCGCAAACTTTACGATCTGGCGATCCCCGAATACCAAAAGTATCTCGACGATTATCCTGGGCGTTCGGGCCGGGCGAACGCGTACTTCTCGTTAGGCGAATGCTATCGAAATCTCCATCGCGCTTCGAGCGCGCGCACGAATTTCCAGAAAGTGCTCAACGATTATGGCGGCAGCGAATTCGCTGGACCCGCGGCGTACGCGCTGGCCGAGATGGCGTTCACAGATAAGGATTACGCCACAGCGCTTCCGCTGTTTCATCGTTCCGCCGCAAAATCGAAGGAACCGGCAGTGGCGCTTTCGGCGCGCTATTTCGAAGCGCGTTGCCTCGAAGCTCTCGGCCGCAAGGAGGAAGCCGCCGATATTTATACGCAGGTCGCTGAGTCAGAGAACCCAAATCCGTATCGTGAAGATGCGCGCGTGACGGCGGCGTCGATCTTCGCAGCGCGCGGAAGAAAGATCGATGCGCTGAACCAATACGAAGCGCTCGCCAATGAAGCGCAAAAGCCGGCGTTAAAAGCAGAGGCGGCTGTGCGCGGAGGCATGATCGCGCTCGATCTTGTGCAGGCGGACAAGGGCAAAATCGACAAGTCCATGGCCGAGCGAGCGACGGCGTTATTGCAAAAGGCGCGAACCCTCCCCGGCCCCGGAAAATTCCGCGCGATCGCGCAATTCGGTATGCGCCGGTTGCAATACCAGACTGGTCAATACACGCAGCTACTCGCCGATTACAAAAAGGAACTGGACGAGCTACCTGAGGCTGCCCAGGCCGAAGTATTGTTGCTGGCCGCAAACAGCGAGCGGCAGCTCGGGAACTCCAAGGAGGCCGAGGCGCTTTATCGCCGGCTTATCGCGCAATATCCGGACCGAGAGGAAGCGAAGGATGCTGCGTACCAGNNGCGGCTGATCAACGTTTATAACTCCGATCCATCGGTGCTCTCGGCCGCGGTGGACGAATTCCTGGCCACGAATCCTACGAACGAGCGCGCCGACCAAGCGAAGTTGTTGAAAGCCGAGGCGCTCTACAAACAACAAAATTACACCGAGGCAGTACTAATTTACGGCGAACTGCGCGGGTCACAGCTTTCTGAACGGCTGCGCGCAGAAGCGGCTTACAAACTTGGCTTGTGCCACGTGCAGATGAAAAATGTTCCCGGCGCGATCGAAGCTTTTACCTATTACGCGCAAACGTTCCCCGACAGTCCGCAGGTTCCCGCTGCCCTGGCCGAGCGAGCTTTGGCCTACGAACGCGACAAAAACTACGATGCCGCGCTTGCGGATTTAAACACGATCCTCGCGAGGTATCCCAAAGCGCAC
>QHOF01000205.1:4817-10950 GCA_003219335.1 Verrucomicrobiota bacterium
AAGCGAGCTTGCAGTTGAAAGCTTTGATCCTCGGGCAACAGGATAATACCAGGGGCATGGTCGAAACGTTTCGGCAGCTCCTGAAAGAGTACCCCAAGAGCTCGGTTGCGGCGCAGGCGCAATACTACATCGGCAAGCCCGCATTCGAGGCAAAAGATTATAAGACGGCGTTGGCTGCGCTTAATGCCGCCCGCCAACTGAACAAGGAGCAGTATTACAATCTCGCGTCGCTCCGGATCATTCTTTGTCAGTTCTATTTGAAAGATCGGGCTGCGCTTACCAAGGAGGTGAACAATTTCATGGCTGAATCCCGCAACGGCGGGATAAACGTGCCGCCGGAAGTCCTAGAGTGGCTCGGCATCGAATACTACAACGAGAAAAATTTCCAAGCGACAGAAAAATATCTGAGCGCGCTCCGAAAGATTGATAATCCAGGCAACGTGAAACCCGATTTCTTGTTTTACCTCGGCGACGCAGCCACGAGGCTCAAGAGCTTGCCCGAAGCCGAGGACGCGTTCGCCAAATATTTGCAGACCGCCAAGGACCCGGCAGGAAAGGCGAAAGTGTTGCTCGCGCTCGGCGCGGTCAAGATCAATGCCCATAAACCGGACGAGGCCCAGAAAATCGCCGAAGAAATCATGGCGTTGCAACCTGAGGGCCGCGTAAATGCCGAAGCGCGTTTGTTGGCGGGCGAAGTCCAGTTGGAGCGCCGCAATTTCGATGACGCGGGCAAAGCCTTTAAAGGAGTCGCGCTGCTTTACGACGATCCCGCTATCACTCCCCGCGCGCTGGACAAAGCCGCGCTGTCATTCCGTCAAGCCGGCAAAACCGATGAAGCCGATCGGTTGTCGCGTGAGCTACGCGAGCGCTACCCGAATTACGCCGGAGGCTGAGACGGCGTGAGCTTCGTTTGTCAGGCGTGGGCCGTTTGGAGCACGGGCATGACGCGCGCGCGCTCTAGGTAGCTTGCTCTGATGCCTTCGAAATGCGCGCGGATGCTGCGCAGTTCCGCAGTCACGAAGCTGTCCACAAAGCGCAAACGTCGGTCGAGCCAGGCAAACAGCTTGTTTTTAATGTCGTAGTGAACGGCGAGCGTGATCTCGGTGCAGTGTGGCCGAATCTCGGCGAAATCCACGATGCCCATGACGGAAATGTTTCCGCCAACGGACTCGAACACATATTGGTTCAGCGAATCGCTGTCCACCGACAAAAGGACGGTGTGCGCCTCGAAGCCGAACGGGCCCCGAAAGCTAAAATCGACTGTTTTAGACGACGTCACAGTCGCGCGCGTCACCATGAGAAACTGCCGCCGATACGATTGGATGCTGGCCAGACGCGCTTTGCACTCCGGCAACGGCTGGCTCATGTGTAAGGTTTTTTGTAAGAGCATAAGAATAACGTTTTTCAGACGTTATTTTTAGCAATAGCGATGCCACCCTTTTTCCCCGATAGAGTTCGAGTCGCTGATGCCCAAATTGTGTTCGTTTTCGTTACAATTCTGTATCAGCTCAAGACGTTAATGTCCCTGGTCGAATCCAGATAAGTCACCACTCAGCAGGCATTTCGATCAGGCTTTCTCCTAGTTCAGAAAAGCAATAAACGCCGATCGCTGCTGGCCCGAGCAGCAGTGCTGCACCCACGCTGGTGCGGGCGCGGGCAATGAATAGACTCACGCGACTCGTTTTTCGTGCTCGGCCGCGGTCGTGCAGCGACTCCCGCGAATCGTTTCCATCATTGACAGAAAAATCTTTGCGCCATCGGCGCTCCCGAGCCGCGCATCCGAAGCTCGATCAGGATGAGGCATCAGACCGAAGATATTTCGTTCCCGGTTGCAGATGCCAGCGATGTTTTCGATTGAGCCATTGGGATTCGCTTCTGGAACGATCCGGCCTCGTCTATCCGCGTAGCGCAAAATCACCTGCTGATTCGCGTTCAGATCGCGCAAAGTCTGTGCATCGGCAAAAAAACATCCTTCGCCGTGCGCAACGGGCACAACCGGCAGGCGAAGGAGCGTCCCTTTCGGACAGCCGTGCGTGAACGGCGAATCATCCACTTCCACCCGCGTGGTGGCCATGTCGCACACGAAGCGCAGCGAGCGATTCCGCACCAGCGCCCCAGGCAAGAGGCCTGCCTCGCACAGAATTTGAAACCCGTTGCATGTGCCGAGCACGAGTTTGCCCGCCCGCGCGTCGTTGATCACTGCTTTCATAATCGGCGAAAACCGAGCGATGGCACCGCAGCGAAGATAATCGCCGTACGCAAATCCCCCAGGCAGCACGATCGCGTCGAAATCATCGAGCGACGTTTCTTTGTGCCAGACGTATTCGGCGCGTAACCCATTCAAGCCATTGATCCCCGCGACGCAATCCTGGTCACAATTGGAACCGGGAAACTGAATGACCGCAAATTTCATTTCTCGATCTAATGTGAGGTGGCGGCGGCGCGCTGTTCAGCGTGATAATCGTTGACGACGAGGCAAGCGTGAATCACGCCGGGAATCCAGCCCAGCAAAGTCAAAATCAGGCTGAGAAAGAAACTGCCAATGCGCCCCGTCAAGAGCACGGCCAGCGGCGGCAAAACCACGCAGAAAAAATATCGCAGCGCGTTCATCCCGAACTCTTCCTCTTCCGCTTCGTCTTACTCTGTCGGTGCTCGACGTTCGATGTTGGGCGTTGGGCGCCTTGCTCGCGAAAACTCCCCGCTCGCGAAGACTTCCGGAGTTCGGCGTTGGGCGTTTTCTTATGATTCCAGTCCTCCCCCTTCTGCAACTCATAGTCTTGAATTATCGGATTCGACAACAAATCGCGGCAAAGCCCATGCAACCGCGATTCAAGATCTGCGTTGTGTCCCTCAATATCGATCTCCATGTATTTGCCGATGCGCACGCTGCCCACTTCCGGCATCCCCAAGTGCCGCATCGCATCGCGCACCGCGTTGCCCTGCGGATCGAGCACCGCCGCCTTCGGCATCACGATCACCTTTGCCTTCATTGCTTCACCATATCCGCCGAAGGACGGATTCGTCCAGTGGCGATTTCCGGTGCATGGCCCGAACAAGCGCAATCCCGTCGATTGCATCTGCCGGGCCGCGAACAATGACTACTTCAAAACAACCACGTCGAGCGCTCCGTCCCGGCGGAGGACGTTGACTCCTACATCGCCTTCAGCGTGTCTGGTGAGCAGAAGATCCACGCGCGCCTCTCCTACTTTCAGATCACGAATGGTCACTTGCGGAAGGAAAGCCGGCAGAACCGGCTTGGAAAATATCAGTCTGTGGTCTGGCGCCGACACGCTCAGGCCGAGACAAGCTTCCAGCAGAAGAAACACCGCACCGGACGCCCACGCCTGCGGAGCGCACGCGACGGGATATAACGTGGGGGATTCACCGGGACGCCTGGGAAAACCGCAGAAGAGTTCCGGGAGACGATGCAGATCGAAAAAGAGACTGGCGTCCAGCAAGCCTGCGAGCACGGTCGCGGCCGACGCTTTGAGACCGTATCGAGCAAATCCCGCGGCGATTAGCGCGTTATCGTGCGGCCAGAGCGATCCATTGTGATAGGACATGGGATTGTAGCGCGCTTCGCTCGTAGCCACCGTGCGAATTCCCCAACCGGAGAACGATGTTTCGTCTGTGAGCGTGATCGCTACGCGCTGTGCGTGTTCCTCTGTCGCGATGCCGGCGAAAAGACAGTGACCGGCATTCGATGTTCGCACCCGGCATGGCTGCTTGTTCCCGTCCAGTGCAATCGCATAGGTGGAGAGATCATCGCACCAAAAGGATTTCTCGAACCGATGAGCGAGCGCTCCCGCCTGTTTTGATAACTCTTGCGATCGTGTTGTGTCGCTGAGAATTTTCGCCAGCTCGCTTGCCGCAAGCTTCGCCGCATGGACGTAACCCTGCACTTCGCACAGGGCGATGGCTCCTTCGGCAGGTGTGCCATCGCTGTGGAAAATCGCGTCGTGAGAGTCTTTCCAGCCCTGATGGATCAAACCGTGTTTCGCTTTGCGAGCATATTCCACAAAACCGTCACCATCTGAATCGCCATAACGATCGATCCACTCAAGTGCGCGCTCGATATTTGGCCAAATTGATTCGGCAAAGGCGCGGTCACCTGTGCGCTTGTAGTACGCCCCGGCGAGCATGACAAAAAGCGGCGTCGCGTCGATGCTGCCGTAGTAGCGTTTAAATGGAACCTCTCCCAACGTGGCCATTTCATCCTCGCGCATCTCGTGCAGTATCTTGCCGGGCTCCGCATCCTGCTCCGGGTTGTGCCCGTCGGCCTGGGTAGCTGCCAGGTACCCCAGAACACCACGCGCGACAGAAGGATCAAACCAAAGACATTCTAGCGCGGTGATGATACCATCTCGCCCGAATACCGTGCTAAACCACGGGACACCAGCGTAGGGATACGGGCCATAGGGCGTTTCCGTTCGCATCATATGGAGATCGGCGAGCGAACGGTTTAGCCAATCGTTGAACTGTTCGTTTCCGGTAAAAATCTGGGGCTCTCGGGCGCGTAGGCCTTCGAGCGCACTCGCTGCCGCCTCCACAACGCTCTCGTAGCAAGGCCTGATCTCCCTTCGCGAATCACCATCCACTTCGCAGGCAATTGCGCACCGGTAGCTGGCGTCTTTTCCGGATTCCAGGCGAATTTGAAACGTGGCGACGGACTCGTTGAGCCTAGTAGGCGGCGGATCGAAAACGATTCGGGTCCGGCGAAGGCGGTTGTCCAACCCTTCGTACGCGAGCACAAGGCCGTCCTTTGCAACCTGCATTTCGACGCGACGGCCGCGACGTTCTCGCTTCATGCCGCGCAGCTTCTCGCTTCATGCCGCGCAGCTCGAAAATGTCGGCAAAGTCGGCATCGAATTCGATTGCGAAAGAAATATCAACAGGTGCGCGTCCGTAGTTATGGATTCGAAGCCGCTCGTGACACGTTTTCTCCCAAAGAATCTTCGAGCGGAAAACGTGCACGGTACCCCGCGGGATTGCTATCTCGCTGTCGCGCCAGACATCGGGATTAGTGGCGTCCACCGCCATTACCGCGTTGTCTTCTCTGACGGTGGAACTTAGCAGTAGGGGGCGGTCTTTTCCGAGTTTCAACGTTAGTCGCGACAAAAACCGAGTATCCTGATAGTAAAGGCCGAGTTCACCGGTCCCGAATGTCTCGATGTCACCGAAGCGGTCGAACACAGCGAAGGTATCGCCCTGTTTCAATACCCGGTTGCGAACATCGACGCGAGCGGACGATGAACGAATATAAAATTCATTCCGGACACGGATGACTTCCCTGGCCATTACGCGCGCACCTCCAAAGCCTTGTATTGCTTCCTCTTAATTAGCCGTTCGTAAACCTGTACATAATCGCGCGCCATTTGCGCCGCCGTAAACCGTTGGTCAAAGATTTCGCGACACCGTTTCCGGCTCAGTTCGGGTACTCGCCGGACTGCTTCAACCGCAGCTTCCAACCCTTCCACGATGAAGCCTGTGTGACCTTCTTCGATCACCTCTGGTACTGCCCCACCGCGGTACGCAATCACTGGAGTGCCGCATGCCATCGCTTCAATCATCACAAGCCCGAATGGCTCTGGCCAGTCGATCGGGAAGAGCAAAGCATAAGCATTCCCCAGGAAATCTTCTTTTTCGCCGTTGCCGATCTCGCCGACAAACTCGACCAGCGGGTCACCCAGCAATGGATTGATCACGCTCTCGAAATAATCCTTGTCCACTGGATCCACCTTGGCGGCAATTTTAAGTGGAATCTGGACCTGCCTGGCAATTTCTATTGCCCGGTCCACTCGTTTCTCAGGGGAAATCCGGCCCAGAAACGCAAGATAAATTCCCAGCTTGTCATGGAACTGGTACATGTCTGCTGGCAGACCATGGTAAACCGTGGCCTGCCAGTTCGCCCACAGCAAAGGTTCTCGCTGCGCATTCGAGATCGAGATTACCGGCATATCTGGAAACTCCTGGTAAAGTGGAACGAGATCAGGAATATCGAGACGCCCGTGTAACGTGGTCACATGCGTGATCGGCTGACGACGGCTCAGCGGAAAATGGAGATAGTCAACATGAAAATGGACGATGTCGAACTCCGTAGCGCGCTGGAAGACGTGTTCGAGCATCAGGATTT
>QHOF01000205.1:11034-11526 GCA_003219335.1 Verrucomicrobiota bacterium
CCGCTACGAGCCGGGCTTTGGTGACCGAGTCCCCACTTGCAAAGAGCGTCACCTCATGTCCCTGGCGAACCAATTCCTCCGTGAGATACGATACCACCCGCTCTGTTCCCCCATATAATTTCGGCGGGACACTCTCAAAAAGCGGCGCCACCTGAGCAATTCGCATAACAATCCCAAAGCTCTTCTCGACAGAGTTCTTCGAAAATTTTTCGAACCAATCCCACCAGGTCAAATCATAAGCGCGCAAATCCAGGACGCGCCCCTAATCTAACCTTCAAGCATGGCGAACAACTTCGCCCGGCTTTTTATTTTCGTGTGAACAACGGAAAACGCGCGCACGCAATTTCCGATCACCAGCTGCAGTCGGCGAATTTGATGGGATCCTCTTGTTCTGCTAGATCTTGACGCGGCGGTCACCAGACCACTTTCACCCGGTATTTTTTAAATCGGCGATCGACCGTAATGACGGCGAGACTCTCTGCATCGGCTTGC
>QHOF01000205.1:11646-14875 GCA_003219335.1 Verrucomicrobiota bacterium
ACGCAGTTCCGCGATCAACTCGTCATCCCACCTCTCGGGAAGCTCAATGTCGAAACCGCCCTTACTCAACTTCAGCGCGACTTCCCAGAAGCTCGCCACAGAATAGACGAGCCCTTCGGCATGCTCGATTGCAGAACGCGCCGGTGCGACAGGCGTGGGTCATCCAACACCATCCAGAGCAGCGCGTGGGTATCCAGCAGCAGTCGTGTCACTTGAAGCAGGTCGGTCCTCCCGCGTTGCCCGATAAAAATCGCGCGCGATCTCACGGTTGAGCTTCGGATCATTAAAGTCGCGCGCGGCGCGTTTGCGCCAGTGTTTGAGCCCGCCTATCCTGGCCTTCCCTCGCGCGTTGCTCAGAGGTTAAAGCCGGACGAGCGGTTTGGCCCGATTAGCGATGATGACTTCTTCACCGTCAAGCGCTTTGCCGATCAGTTTCGAGAGATGCGTCTTGGCCTGATGGATCGTGGTTTGCGTCATTGGTAGGAACTTAGCTAACTTGCTTGGTCATGTCAATCTGGGGCAGATGGTTGATAGTTGATCGCCTATCCGTGCCTTCCCCGTCGCCTATCAGACTATGATGCGGGCGGCGCTTCGCGAACGACGTCACTCGGTTTTTTGTCTTCGCGTAATCCGAGGAACACTGGAGCACGTAATTTTTTGTCGCGCGTCCACTGAGCGAACTTGACTTAACGAACTTCGGATTGACCCAGTGCATCTTTCTCATCATCGAAGGCGTGATTCCCTGGATCCACTGGCCGTTTTGCTTTGATGGCAGATCGACAAATGGACAATCCTCGCGCTGCTCCTCGCGCAGCTTTTCGTGCAACATTGAGAGTAAGTTTGCGCTGAAGCCTGTGCCCACTTTGCCGGCGAAAACTAGTTTTTTGTTGTCATAGTAGCCAACCAGAATTGCGCCAAAATGTTTGCGCGCTCCCTGCGGGGGTGTGTATCCGCCGATGACGAACTCCTGTTGCTGGATGCACTTGAGCTTGATCCATGCGCCGCTTCTGCGTCCTGCCTCGTAAACAGAAGTGCGCTGTTTGCCAATGATCCCTTCCAAGCCATGCCGCTTCACTTCGTCGAGCAACAGTTCCGCGTCGCCACCAATCGCGCCCGAGTAACGAATAGGATCGCCGCGGTCATCCCGACATGTCGGGACTACAGTGGCGCCCAGTTTTTCGAGAAGATTTTTGCGCGCCTCCAGCGGCAGTGAAAGCAAGCTTTTGCCATCGAGCTGTAGCAGGTCGAACGCGTAGAAGTAAACTGGACTCGTTCGTCCCTCCATTTCGCGGGCTTGCAAAAGTTGAAACGAGGAACGGCCCTCCTTGTCGAGTGCAACGACCTCACCATCGATAACGCATTCATGCGCCGGTAAACTCTTTACCGCCTCAACAATCTCTGGGAAACGCGCGCCCAATTCATTTTGATTTCGCGATAGCAAGGAAACTTTTTCGCCGCTCTTCACCGCGATCAGCCGGATGCCGTCAAATTTAAGCTCGTACATCCAATCGCCGGTCACAGGAGGTTTCTCGACCAGTTTGGCTTTCATCGGCTCGACGAACCGCGCTTTGGCCGACGGCAAATCTGATAGCCTGTCATCCTGAGCGGAGCGCAGCGAAGTCGAAGGATCTCGCGGAGTCACCCTTGAGCTTTTGCGACGGGATTCCTCGACTTTGCTCGGAATGACAGCTTTCTTCCGCATCGCCTCGCGAATGCGCGTCTTGAATTTCGAAGTGGCGCTCAGGTCTTCTTCGCGATTGGATTCCCACTCGGCGTCGCGGGCTTCGGCGATTTGCTTCATCGTGCGCCCAGTTTTCATCGATTGGTCTTCGAGTTTTTTCGAAATTGGCTTCGCGTCGGCGCCCGTTTTCAAGATGAGCCATTGGTTCTTTTCACCAGCTCGGCCGCGAATTCGCACGAGCGTCCATTCGCCCTTGGCCTTCTTGCCATCGAGAACAAGGTGAAGCTTGCCTTCCTGTAACGATTTCACCGGCTGCTCGCCGTAAACATGATAGTTGCCGCGGTCCCACACCATCACTGTGCCGCCACCATATTGGCCTTCGGGAATGACGCCTTCGAAGTCTTCGTAATCAATCGGATGATCTTCGACTTCAACGGCAAGGTGTTTTTCGCCGCGTTTCCACGGCAGTCCCTTCGGCAATGCCCATGATTTCAGCACGCCTTCCATTTCCAGGCGGAAATCGTAATGCAAGCGGCGCGCAGCATGTTTTTGAATAACGAAACGCGACGCCCCTTTGACTTTTTTCGGTAGCGGTTTTCCCGCCGGTTCAGCTGTTTTCTTGAAGTCGCGTTTACGTTTGTATTCGGTTAATCCCATTCCACTGAAAATTAACCATAGATTGGCCAACGCCAACAACAAGCCTTCAACGCGAGTCGAACGCCTACTCGCGAAGCTTTCGCGAGCGAGTGCCGATAGGATGTAGGGCGGCCTGAGCCGCAACAAAGTAGCAGAGTGCGAAGTCTGCCGTGTTGCGGCTTTGCCGCATTGGCGCTGGCGAATTCTGCGGGCAAGGAAAATCGAAAGCCCCGGCGGATTGGAAATCGGCCAGACAGCAGGTTTGGAAACCTGCGCTACGACAGCGCCTTAGGAAAAACAGTTTGCGTTATCGGGTGCTTGACCAGAAAGCAGTGCATCGTGATAAAAAGGGAGTGCGGGAATTTGCCATTGGTGATGTGAAGCCCCTGTTTTCCATTTTGTGGCTCGTCCTTGCCGTGTTTTTTAACGCAGTGGTTCTCGCGAGCGCGCAAGTCAACGTTACGCAGTTTCACAACCACGAATCACGTGACGGTCTTTACATTGATTCCGCATTCACCCAGAGCGCAGGCGTCAATCTGACGCGCGACCTGAACTTCGACGGCACAATTTTTGGCAATGTTTACGCTCAGCCGCTTTACATCGAGGGCGGGCCCAGTGGCAAAGCGATGATCATTGTCGCGACGGAATCGAATAATGTGTACGCGCTCGATGCTGGCAATGGCACGATTATCTGGCAACGAAATGTGGGCGAGCCGGTGTCGGCAGATGATCTTGTGTGCACCAAATTGGATCCCATGGGCGTCACTGGCACCCCCGTTGTCGATCTCCCTTCACGCGCGCTCTTTTTGGACGCAATGATCACGCCCGACGGCGGCACGACCAAGAAACACCTCATCCTTTCCCTGAATGTGGACACAGGCGACATCAACCCCGGCTGGCCCGTGGACGTTG
>QHOF01000206.1 GCA_003219335.1 Verrucomicrobiota bacterium
AATCCGGCCAGCGTAACAGCATGGGCCGCGGCCACCGACACCCACGGTGGCGCCATTTGGGGAGTCGGCGGCATCGCTAGCGACGGGAAGAACCCGTTTGTTACCACTGGTAACACGTTCAGTCCCCCAGATTGGGAAGGTGGAGAAGCAGTGATTCGCTTCCAACCCGGTCCGATCTTTAGCGGCTCGCCCGCCGATTATTGGGTGCCCGAAAACTGGCTCACTCTGGACAGTCTCGACTTCGATCTGGGCAGCTCGGGCCCATTGCTGGTGGACGTGCCCGGTGCAACGCCTTCGCACTTGGTGGTCGCCTTGAGTAAGGATCTCAATATGTATCTGCTTAATCGAGACAACCTC
>QHOF01000207.1 GCA_003219335.1 Verrucomicrobiota bacterium
AGCAACATGGCGGCTGAATCAATCATCAACCGCAAAGCGCTTCGCGATTATCGCATTCTTGAGCGCTACGAAGCGGGCATCGCGTTGAAAGGCAGCGAGGTCAAATCGATCCGGGCAGGCAAGTCAAATATCAGCGATGCGTTCGCGCGAATCGACCATGGCGAAGCGTTTCTTTACAATGCCGACATCCAACCCTACGAGCGCGCCAGCCACGAAATCCCGGCCGCAAAACGTGTCCGCAAGTTGTTGTTGCACCGGCACGAGCTCGAAAAGCTTTATGGAGAAACTCAGGTCAAAGGCCGCGCGCTTGTCGTTCTCAAGTTCTATTGGAAAAATGGGAAAGTAAAAGCTGAGCTGGGCGTTGGGGTAGGCAAGCTTGCGCACGACAAGCGGGCCGATTTAAAGAAGCGCGCTGTCGATCGGGAAACGGCGCGCGAAGTCGCGCGGTTCCATCGTAAACATGGTTGATCGTTCCTTGTTCACGGCCGCTTGCTGCGAGGCTTCCGTATCTGATTGTAAATCTTTGAAATGAATATTCGCGTTGTTCTCCCCGCAGCCGTTGTTCTAGTCGGCGCGTGCATAACTGCTCGCGCCATCCGTACTGTGCGCTACACGTTGCGCGACAAAGTTGCCGTTATCACCGGTGGATCGCGCGGACTCGGGCTCGTGCTGGCGCGACACATTTGCGCGCGAGGCGGCCGCGTGGCTCTCATTGCGCGGGACCCTGAGGAACTGGCGCGTGCCAAGGCTGATCTTGCGCCGCACGGCAGTGTCGTGCTGACGATTGAGTGCGATTTGCTCGATGCCGAACAAATTCGGTCAGCGGTTCGGAGAATTATCGATCGCTTTGGCAAGATCGACATCCTGATCAACAACGCCGGCATTATCGAAGTCGGCCCGCTGGAGCATATGACTCCAGAGGATTTCGAGCGCGCCATGCGGTTGCATTTTTGGGCGCCGTTCGAATTGATTTCGCAGATTGTTCCCGAAATGCGCATCTGGGGCGGCGGGCGCATCGTTAATATTTCTTCCATTGGCGGTAAAGTTGCCGTGCCCCACCTCGCGCCCTACAGCGCAAGCAAATTTGCGTTGACCGGTTTCTCCGATGCAATTCGTGCCGAACTCGCGCGTGACAATATCTATGTCACAACTATCGCGCCGGGAATGATGCGCACCGGATCGCACGTGAATGCAAAATTCAAAGGCAAACACGATCGCGAATTTGCCTGGTTCGCTGCGTCCGCGGGAGCGCCGCTGATTTCCATGAACGCTGATCGCGCAGCCCGAAAAATTCTCGCTGCGTGCCGGCGTGGTCAGCCATCGCTTACGCTCACATTTGCCGCGCGGCTTCAAGTTGTGGCCAACGCACTTTTCCCAAATCTGACCGGTTACGCGATGAGGATGGTGAATCGCTTCCTGCCCGGGGCAGGGAACGAAAGTGGGAATCAATCGCGCGCCGGCTCGCAGCTCCGCCGATTAGCACCGGAATGGATGACGCGTCTGGCCGATCGCGCGACAAAGAAGAATAATGAAGTCAGAAGCGAGCCGTAACGAGCGGTCTTATTTCCGCCCGGATTCAATTGGGAGTTGGACGTTGGGCGTTGAGCGTTGGACGTTTCAGGCACATGCCGAAGCGTCTCTTCGTTGCCATCGATCTGTCGGAAGCAACGCGCAAATTGCTTGCCGGTCTTGACCCGCACATTCGCGGCGTGCGCTGGACCGACCCGCAGCAGATTCATCTGACGCTCGGTTTCTTCGGAGATGTTCCGAACGATGCCGATATTGCGCTGCGCGAAAAACTCAGCGCAATTGAGTTTGGCGCATTCTTTCTGCCCATCAGTGGTGTCGGAGCGTTTTCTGCAAAAGGCGCTCCGAAGATTATCTGGATCGGTGTCGGCAAGGCGCACCCGCATCTGTTCCAAATCCACAAGCGCGTCCAGGAAGCGGCGCTCGCCGCTGGCATCGAGCCGGAGCTTCGCCCCTGGCATCCGCATATCACGATTGCGCGCTGCCGCGATGTTTCCGCGCAATCGCTCCGGAAATTTTTGCAATCGAATGAGGATTTTGATGTGGGAATGATCCGTGTTGATGCATTTCATCTGTATTCGAGCAAGCTGACTCCAGCCGGCCCGATACACACGCGCGAACTGAGCGTCACCTGTAGCCGCGGGCGGTGACCACGGAAATTGTAAGGCGTTTCTGCGAAACGCCGCGACGGGGTGTGACACAGACGCCCTACAATCCTTTGCTCGAGAGCGGCGGAGCCACGTGTTCAAGCGATCGCCGTTCGGCGGGAACGCCAATCCACGTTTCAACGATCGCCCCGAAAATCATCAACGCCGCAGCCAGCAAATATCCCGCAAACAATGCCGTAATCGATCCCGTGCCAATGATCCATCCGAACAGCAACGGCGCGCCCACGCCGCCAGCCAGCGTTCCGGCCGCGTAGAAGATCGCGATTGCCAGCGCGCGGATTTCCAGCGGAAAAATTTCGCTCACCGTCAGGTACGCTGAGCTCGCCGCCGCCGACGCGATGAAAAAAATAATCGTCCACGCAATAGTCTGCGTTTGTGCTGTGAGCACGCCCGCGTGAAAAAGCCAGCCGGTCAGCGCGAGTAAAATCCCTGCGAGCCCATAGGTAACAGTAATCATTTGTTTGCGTCCGATTGTGTCGAACAGATGTCCGAGGAGCAATGGCCCGAGCACATTTCCCAATGCAAATGGCAAGAGATACCCACCCACATTTTGCTCGGCCACGCCGTAGAACCGCATCAGGACCAGCGCGTAAGTAAAAAAGATCGCGTTGTAAAAAAAGGCCTGTGTGGACATGAGCACGAAACCAAGAAATGAGCGCCGGCGATGTTCGTGTACGATCGCGTCCCAAATTTCCTGCCACAGCGTATGCGTGCGAGTACGAATGCGCGTCACTGCATTGCTGTAGCGGCGGTCTGTGACCGCCGAAATATTTGTGCCCCTGATCTTTCGCTCCACCTCGGCAACAATCTCTTCTGCCTCGGGATTGCGTCCATGAATCATCAACCAGCGCGGGCTTTCCGGAATCCAGCGGCGAAAGAAAATGACGATGAGCCCCAGCGTCGCGCCGATTCCAAACGCGCATCGCCACCCCAGCCAGACAGGTATCCGGCGAGGATCGAGCAGCACCAGCGTTGCAGCTGCGCCAATAGCCGCACCGATCCAGTACGAGCCATTGATGATTAGATCGACTCGGCCGCGCACACGCGCTGGAATCAATTCGTCAATCGCGGAATTGATTGCAGCGTATTCGCCGCCTATGCCCGCACCTGTGATTGCGCGAAAAAATGCGTAGCTCCAGAAGTTCCAGGAAAAAGCGGACAGCGCTGTTCCGATGAGATAAACCGCAACTGTAATGAAGAAGAATTTCTTGCGACCAAACCGATCGGTTCCATAACCGAAAAGCAGCGCGCCGAGCACTGCGCCCGCGAGGTAGCAGGTGGCGGTCGCGCCCACCCGAGCAGGCGTTAATCCGAGCGTTTCGGGGCGGGTTAAAATTCCGCCAAGCGCCCCGGCCAGCGTAACTTCCAAACCATCGAGAATCCAGGTGGCGCCCAGCGAAACGACTATGAGCCAATGCCATGAGCTCCACGGCAGCCCATCTAACCGCGCCGGCACGTACGATTCAATCGTTTCGCCGTTTGTCATTGTGCCGGTCTTTCGCGCAAAAAAACGCGGAGCGCAAAGACGCGATCTGGTTTAGAGGCGGCCTGCGTAAATCAACGGCGTGCAGAGGACTGCCCGCCTTACCTTGGCGCGTGTGTTTGCCTTGGCCGGTAGGGCGCGTCACTCCGTGCGCGCCGCCGCGTCAATTACACATGCTGGTCCTATATGATCGACGATCTTGTGCGATGGCGAACCCTCACGTAGCGCTGATCTTTCCTCGCGATGGGA
>QHOF01000258.1:0-212 GCA_003219335.1 Verrucomicrobiota bacterium
AGCCCCGGGTAACGTTCCGCGTTTACGCCCACGAGAAAAAACGTGGCTTTCGCGTTCGCGGCTTTGAGAATGTCGAGAATCTTCGGTGTCCAGCGGGGATCAGGGCCGTCGTCAAAAGTGATCGCCACCTGATGCTCGCCGCCCGCGCCCTGATGATAAAGCGTCGGGAACTGCGCGAACTGTACATATTTCGCCGTGAGATAGCCGTCTGT
>QHOF01000258.1:235-797 GCA_003219335.1 Verrucomicrobiota bacterium
CCTTGCGATCTTCATCAACAGTTACGATCTCGCCTTCGCCGACGTCCGCGATGGTGTCCGTTGATTTTATCATTTCGAGCGATTGCCGCGTTCGAGTATCGAACTTGAAATCCTGTGGAGCGCTCAATGCATCCCAAATGGCCGGGTCTTCGGTGCCGAGTCGATAAAGCGCGAACCCGCCGGCCTTTTGGCTACGCACCTCGCGCAGTTGATTAAGGAACGTGACCGCGTCCAGAAACCAGACGGCGTGCTCCTTGTCTTCATCTTGAAAATAAAAATACGGGCTGAAACTCGGTCCCTGCACTTCGACGCGGTCAATCTCCGCATCGTTGGCGCGGCTCATTGCTTCGGAAAAACTGATCAGGTCCGCTTTTTTTCCGCCGATGGCCCAATCATAACCGTAGCCGCCAATCGCCATGATCCATTGCTTTGTATCGGAGTCTTCGAGCAGCACGCGCACCCAGCCTTCGAACCACGAGCGCGAGGCCAGCGGCCCCGGCGGATCGGTGTCGGACGTCTCGTCAAACAACATCGCCACGAAGCGGTCCACGTTTTCTGAAAG
>QHOF01000258.1:849-4671 GCA_003219335.1 Verrucomicrobiota bacterium
CAAAGCTCCTTGCCGTCGTCATGCAGCGCGTCCGCGAATTTGTCGATGAACCGGGTGATGTCTTTTTTGTAAGCCGGATCGATTTGCTGCCAATCGACGACAACCCCGGACGCTTTGGCGCTGCGCAACACCGAAAGCACGCTCTGGATAAACTGATCCTGCCGTTGTGCCGGACCATGCGCCAGATTCTCGATTGCTTCCGGTTGCCACGCGTCACCGACGAGATTGGTCAGCAGCGGCATGAGCGCGATGCCCTTGCTCGCCGCGAGTTTCGGTACCCGAGTGTCTCCATCGATTTGCAGTTCGCCCATCCCATTGATCACCGTCATCCATTCAGGACAAACATGGGTGATTTGCGAGGCGTGCTCTTGAAGTGACGCATAGCTGTAGGGATCGCCATTGACGTAAAATGCGAGGCGCACTTCATTGGCAGGCGGCTTCTTTCGCGGACGCGGCGAAGGAGTTGGCGCTGTGCCGGCGAGTTTTTTCGCCGCCTGTCGCGCTTCACCAAATTTCCGCCACAGCAGCGAAGCTGGAGACAGTTGGCCGGCCGGGTTTTCTTTCTGGAGCGCTTTCAGCCGGCCCTTCAACTGCCGCAACGAAAACGGCACATTCATTTTCGGCGCGACAAAAAGGGTCTGAACAAACAACACCGTCCCGAGGAAAAACAGCACGCCACCAATCAGCAGCACCAGGCGCAACCGTGGCCAGCGTTTACCGGTGGGATCGGAGAAAACGAACGGCGTAACTTCTTCTGGAGGAAACTCTCGCATGCGGTGCTTATAATCGCCCAGGCGCGAAAATAAGAAAATCAGATTCTCTCCCCTTCTCCGACAAACAATCCAAAAGCGCCAGGGCACTAGCGCACTCCAAAACGTGGCCGCAGATTCCAACGCACATTAGACGCTTGCGTTTTGGAGGCCGGCGCTGCCGCGCCGCTTTCCTTAAGGCGTGGGTCGTAATGCAATGTCCGACAGTTGCAAACAGAACATCGAACATCGAACGTCGAACATCCAACTGCGAGAATCCTAAATGCATATCGAACCCGACGCACTGCCAAGTGGACACGCCGGCATTGTCGCGCGTTTAAAAAAAGGTCCCACCATCCATTCAAGCGCATGGGTTGTGCCCGGCGCGACCGTCATTGGTGACGTGACACTCGAAGAGGAATCGAGCGTTTGGTACAGCGCTGTGCTCCGCGGCGACATCAATCGCATCATTATCGGCCCGCGCTCGAATGTTCAGGACAACGCCGCTGTTCATGTCGATACAAACTATCCGACAACCATGGGCGAGCTGGTGACCGTCGGACATAATGCGGTCGTCCACGCCTGCAAGATCGATAACGAAGTGCTGGTTGGCATGGGCGCCATTATTCTTGACGATGTGGTAGTTGGCGCGCGTTCCATTATCGGCGCAAACGCGCTGGTCACCATGGGAATGAAAATTCCGCCCGGATCGCTCGTGCTCGGCTCGCCCGCAAAAATTCGCCGCCAACTGTCACTCGACCAACAAAAAGACATCGCACGCTGGGCATGGAGTTACGTCGAGACAGCGAAGCAGTTCCGCGAATTTTGTTAGAAGCCGTGCTGGCGAATGCGCTGAGGACAGCGGACACTACAGCACTGTAGCGTGCGCTGTCCTCAGCGCATTCGCCGTTACAATGTCTTTGCCAAGTCGCGGGCTTTTTCGCGCAACAATTCGGCGGCGTGCTTCATCTGTTCCTTCTTGCTTAATCCGCGGCGCGCGAGTGCGTGGACCCGATCAAACAGCTCATGCACTTGCCGATTTTTGTCGGTGCGGCCGACAATTGCGAAAACTTTCTTGCCGAGTTTTCGCGCCATCCGCGCCACGCCGGCCGGCGTCTTTCCCTCGAGCGTCTGCCGGTCCAAACTTCCCTCCCCTGTGATCACGACGTCGGCATCTTTCATTTTTGCTTCGAGCCCGACTTCTTCTGCGACAACATCGAATCCAGGCCGGATTTTTGCGCCGCAAAAACTCAGCAGGCCGAAGCCGAGTCCGCCCGCCGCGCCGGCGCCAGGTTCGTCGCGATAATCGCATCCAAATTCCTTGGCCACGACATCGGCCAGCCTGGTTAGCGCACGCTCCAAGATGTCGATCTGATCTTTGCTCGCGCCTTTCTGCGGACTATACACGCGAGTCGCGCCATTCTTGCCAAGCAACGGGTTCTTCACATCGACCGCCGCAATGATCTTCGGCAACTTTAAATCCTGCGGCTTCTCGATCCGAATAAGATCGACCAAATCAGTCACGCGCTCGCTGTCCGTCTCGTGCTCATGCTCGCTTGCCACGCCGTAGCCCGGCGAAGGCGGGTGCTCGTAATCGAACCGAAAGCCCAGCGCGCGCGCCATGCCGGAGCTGCCGTCGTTTGTGGCGCTGCCGCCGAGGCCGATGATGATTTCCTTCGCGCCGCGCTTCACCGCATCCGAAATCATCTCGCCGACGCCGAACGTGGTGGCGCGAACCGGATCTCGTTCGTTTTCAGAGAGGCGACGCATGCCGGCGGCCTCGCTCATTTCCATCACCGCAAGTTTTTCATGTTCGATCCAGCCGTAACGCGCATCGATCTCGCGGCCCAGCGGGTCGTGCGCCTTGCTTTTCAACCAGAAACAGCCACGCGCATCGCAAATCGCATCCGCAGTTCCCTCGCCGCCGTCTGCCATCGGCACAATGTCGATCTCCGCATCCGGCAGCGCATCGCGGATTCCCTTGGCGATGTTTTCCGCGACTTCGCGCGCATTGAGCGAGCCTTTAAATTTGTCCGGGGCGATGAGGATTTTCACAATAATAGAGGCACGATGCGTAACTCAGGCATCCTTGCCTGATTCGTCCAGCGGGCATCTTGCCCGAAAAATTGGCAGGCTGGAAGCCTGCTCGACCGGTCAGGCAGAGACGCCTAAGTTACGCAATTTTTGCTCCAGTATTTCGCCGGCCAATTGCGGATTTGCTTTTCCTTTTGACAATTTCATTACCTGGCCTTTGACAAAATTCAGCGATGCAAGGTTTCCTGCTTTAAAATCCGCGACCGCTTTTGGATTTGCAGCAATCACCTGATCGCAAAGCGCTTCGATCGCGCTCACATCGCTCAGTTGCTCGATGCCTTTTTCTTTCACAATCCCAGCCGCGCTTTTGCCGGTTGCAAACATTTCAGCGAAAACTTCCTTGCCCTGCTTGCCGCTGATTTTTCCGCTGTCGATCAGATTGACCAGCTCGTCCAACGCCTCCGGCGGAATCGGACACTCCTGGATGGTTTTCCCGGCAGCGCTGAGAGCGTTCTGCAAATTGTTGAGGATCCAGTTCGCGATATTTTTCGGTCTCTTCGCGCCTTTGGCCGCCGCCTCAAAATATCCCGCCAGCTCAAGATCGTTCGCGAGCACAGCAGCATCATATGAACTGACCTGATATTGCTCGACGAAACGCGCGCGTTTCGTCTTTGGCAATTCCGGGACGCGCTCTCGCACGTCCGCGAGCAGGACTTCAGTTTTCACCGGCACCAGATCGGGATCGGGAAAATACCGATAATCGTGCGCGAACTCTTTTGTGCGCATAAGAAAGGTTTCGCCCGCGGCATCGTCCCAGCCGCGAGTTTCCTGCTCCAGTTTTTCGCCCCGTTCAAGCAAACTGATTTGGCGTCGAATCTCGTAGGCGAGGGCGCGCCGGACGCCGCTGATCGAATTCATATTTTTGATCTCAATTTTTGCTCCGAGCTCGGTTTGCTTTTCCGGCCGCACGGAAATGTTGCAATCGCATCGGAGCTGCCCCTTCTCCATATCGGCGTTACTTACTCCTCCATAGATCAAG
>QHOF01000259.1 GCA_003219335.1 Verrucomicrobiota bacterium
CATGAAGATCGGCGTCTCTGAAACCCGGAAATCCGCCGGCCACTTCTCGGTTTCATTCACGCAGCGCACCAGCGCCGCATATTTCTCCGGCGTAAAATCGGCATTGAAACGCGAGCGAAGCTGCGGATCCACGTTTGCGATCCGGCGCGCTAAGACGTGCCGTCCGTCTGCTGGTCAACGATGCTATTGATGTGAATCGGCCCGAGAAGCACAGCGGGGCCTTCGTCCAAAAAAATTACAACACGATTACCGCGCGGCGAGATGTGTGCATGATCTCGACTGGACACCGGATATTCGTGTCCATCTGACGTGCGGATG
Source organism: Verrucomicrobiota bacterium (assembly GCA_003219335.1). Taxonomy (GTDB): domain Bacteria; phylum Verrucomicrobiota; class Verrucomicrobiia; order Chthoniobacterales; family UBA10450; genus Udaeobacter. The sequence continues at coordinate 319 of QHOF01000259.1, forward strand.
ACAAATGGCTCAAACGGCACCCGCTCGAGTCTGTCGCGCACATCAGCAATCATGTTGCTCAATTATACCAAAAATTTTCCTCGCCGCATCACCTGCTCGCCGTCGAACCAAATGTCGAAATCGCGGCCGACGCAGTCGATGTGCGTTTTGGAGACCCAGTTTGCCCCGGTGTGCTCGGCGTAAGGATGGCCAAAGGCGATGTGGACGCCCGGAATTTTTTCGTCCTGCAAAATATGGCCGATGACGCGGGTGCAGGCGGTGTTCGTGCCAATGGCGAACTCGCCGACGCGATTACTGTTCTCATCGGTGCTGGTGTAGGCGCGAAATTCGTCGCGTAGATCTTTGTTCTCGGAGCGCAGCGAGCGGATCCGATTATTTTCGACTTCGATGGTGAGCGGATTGGACTCGAGATCGCCGAAGCGTTCGCATAAGTAATCGCCCACCACGCCGTCTACCACGAACACGCCGTTAGTATTCATCGGCGCGGTAAAAATTTCGCCGCCCGGCAAATTGCCCCATTTGTCGCGAGTGATGATGCCGCTGGTCTTGAGCCATCTGAGTTTCGGCGAAAGCTCCGCTTCGAATTCGGTGCCGTGCGGGGTCTTGCAGGTAATGCGTTCCGCTTTGCGCGCGCGTTCGACCAACCGCTGGCTCAGCTCATCGACTTGTCGAAAATCGGCGCGCATCCCTTCGAGCATGATCTGCCGATTGATATTCACCATGTGCCCGTGCCGGATGCGGTGATGGTTTACAACGTTCGTCATTTCGGTGCGTGCACCGAGCTCGCGGGGCTGAGTTTGCGCAGCAAAGATGGAGACCTGCGAGCGCGCCAGATCATCAAGAATGATCTCCGGCATATATTTCAGCGGCCGGCGCGCATGATGTTCGAGGACAAACAAACTGTAATCCGAACCGACGCCCTCCACTTCTGATTGCAGCGCGGCGGCGATTTCTCGCGTCGCAGTGTCTGTAATGATCGTGATCCGCTCCTGCGGTTTTAATCGAAGGCAGACATTGATTGCATTGCGCGCGCCGGGGACTAATTCCGGATCAATCGGATGGAGATAAGCGCGATCAGGCATACTGAAAGTTTTGAGAATTACCCGGAAATCAGGCGCAGGCAAACACTCCGCCGGGAGAGTTTCTGAACAAGAGTGGCACCAAACGGCACATCGCGCAGATTGGGAAGCAAATGGCTGAGACAGTGCCGACGCAAACAACAACTCAATCGCGCGGCGCTAACCTCGTCTCGCCGGCAGAACGCGCGGACGAAGTTTTCCTCGAAGGCCCGCGCTCGCGGTTCGCGGAGTTCTGCACGTTGCTGAGAGTCATGCGCGATTTTCTGCGCGGATTTCGCACGCTCCATTTCGTCGGCCCGTGCGTGACGGTCTTTGGCTCATCCCGCATAAAACCTGACGATCCGCATTATGAGCTGGCGCGGAAGATGGGCGCGGCGATCGCGCGGCTCGGGTTCACGGTGATGACCGGCGGCGGGCCAGGGATCATGGAAGCAGCCAACCGTGGCGCAAAAGAAGCCGGTGGCCGCTCCGTCGGATGCAATATCGAGCTGCCATTCGAGCAAGCATCCAATGCGTATCTCGATCGCTGCGTGCGACTACATTATTTTTTTGTCCGCAAAGCGCTTCTTGTTAAGTATTCCTACGCGTTTGTTGTGATGCCCGGCGGCGCAGGCACGCTGGACGAGCTGTTCGAGGCGCTCACCCTAATTCAGACCGGGAAAATCAAAAACTTCCCAATCGTGATCATGGGCACGGATTACTGGAAGGAGCTGATCGGTTTCGTCGAGAAAATGGCGCAGCGCGGGACGGTTGGCCCGTCCGATTTAAGCCTGATTTTTGCGACTGATTCTGTTGAAGAGGCCATCGCACACATTCGAAGCAAGGCAATTCAGCCGTTCGGACTCAAACGCGTAGCGCACCTACGGCGACATTTCCCCTGGCTCGGCGAGCGCGGCTTGTCCGGGAAGGGCCCTGCTATTTGCTAGGAATTGCGTGGCCAGTTCGCGGCGCATACGCACGACGCGCCATGTTTTCTCGAACAGATTCTTGTAAGTGGAAACGAGAGTTAATATGGGTGACAGAGCTTTTCGCTCGAAGTGGCGTAGGTTCGCCAGACGGAATTCACCGTGGCGCCGTCAGTCGGTGCATCGCGTCGCCGGGTTGATTATCATATTTGCGCTTTGGACGACAGGTTTCGCCACTGCCGGTCAACAACCGCAAAAGTTGCCGGGGTCGTTCGAAGTGCCGCGCAGCGATTTAACCAATGCGGAAGCGCTGGCCAACCAGCTCACGGCACTTTCACCCAGAGTGGATCGGCAGGAGGCGACGCTGCTGGCTGATTGCGCCTATGCCACTCTCAGTCAGCTCAGGCGGCAGTACCGCATGTTTGGCACGCCAATCTTTAATAATTTTCTTATTTATCACGGTCTGCGGAAACGCGGCTACTGTTATCAATGGACGGCGGACCTGCTCGTTGCGCTCGATGCATTGAAGCTGAAAACTCTCGAGCTTCACTGGGGCGAATCGTACGCCGGCACGTGGCGCGAGAATAATTGTCTGGTCATCACCGCCAACGGACAGCTGTTCGAACGCGGAATGATGCTGGAGTGTTGGCGTCATATGGGACATCTCAATTCGCATCTACTCCTCTCCGACGAAGATCGATACTTTGAAAACAGAAAGTACGCGCAGCGCGTGCTGGGCGGATCAGCAGGTCCAAGCGCTTCGAATTCTAATCATCGCGTCGCGTTCGAGAAGAGCACCATCGCAAAGACAAAAGCAGGCGATTAGCGAAAGTATGCTCGCTGGGCCTACGTTAACACCGCCATCGCAATCGGTTCCCGAGAGTGTGCACAATTTCTCGAGGGATTAACCCAAGGCAAGGTTCTGGATGCTGGTCGATGTTTGCTTGCTGCCACAATAGCGGCAAGAATCTGATACTAGGGCGCCGAATTCAGGAATTCTTTTTGAAAGTGAGCTTTCGAGGTCGCGCGCACGTTGGCACTCAGAAGGTGATTTCCTGAGGTACTCCGCTATTCGCTGCGAAAAGAAAATTCTGTAAAGGAAGCATATTGCATCAAAGGCCGAGAGCATCTTCGAAAACCAAACGTCATAACTCTTGGGAGATAGCGTGCCACATTATCGCGACCTTTTTGAAGGTTATATATGTCCAGTCCTTGCGCATGTGTCTGGTGCGAAAAGAACGCATAGAGTGGATCAATTTTCTGAAATATCATGACCCGATCTACAGGTATTAGCTTATCGTTTCTTGCTGCTAACGCTTCTGCCAGCTGCTTCATTCTCGCAGGCGCATTCCTCTGTCCGCCGCACCATCGTTCGTAGCGCGCAGTGGGTTGACCATAGTGCGTCGAATAGAAGATCCCATGAATGGCAATTTCAAACCATCCCCGGAGCACTGTGAGCGCCTGGCGAAAAAAACCACCGTAAGCCAGATAAATAGATGCTTGGAGGTCTGTCTGAGTCTCAAGCCACAATTCACCAACGGGGTGATTTTTAGGCAATTCGCTCCAAAGCGCAAAATGAACGATTGAGTCGGCACTGATTAATTCTTGAAGGACCGCTGTCTCCGCCGGTCTCGCTTCTAAAGCGTGAAAGCGCGCAGCATCCTTGCGAGACGTGTCAGCAAAATACCAGTCAAAAGTAACAAACGGGTTCTTGTCTTCCGCCATATCCGATTGTGCCAAAGTTACGCTATCATGTGAGACCGTAATCCCATAACGAGAAGAAGATCGGACCGAAAATATTCGGGGCTCTACTGCATTGCTAGCTTTCGTTGGTTGAAGTGCCGTCAGCGATCCATTCTTCTGGCATGTGATGTCGGCTCAGCCGATACCTTCGTCGTCGCATGGCTCCCGTATCGAGATCTCGCATCGTGATAGTCAGAATCCCATCGGGCATCACTACTATCTTCGCACCACGATAAATCTCGCGGAAGGATCCGACGATCGAGAGAGCCCGAAATAGTGCG
>QHOF01000260.1 GCA_003219335.1 Verrucomicrobiota bacterium
GCCTTCCGCGGGCACTGCACCGCCGGCGAGCCCTGTCCCCGAGCCGCGCGGAACGATGGGCACGTTGGCTCGTTTCGCCGCTTTGATCACCGCGGACACCTGTTCGACATTTGCCGGCAGCACGACGATCTCCGGCATAACCTGGAAGATCGAACCGTCCTGCTCGTAGACGATGACATCTTCCTTCTCGATGAGGACGTAATGCTCGCCAGCGATTTTGCGCAACTCGCGAATCAGGGCGTCACGGTTCTTACCGTCGGATCGTTGCGCTTCTCGCATCGTGGACATAGTGGTGCCTAAAAACAGACTATCCGAGGAAGAGACGAGGTGCAACAAAAGAAAGATTGACGGAAATCCGCCAAATGTACTATAAGCGGGTGACGCGATGTCCCAGGCTATAACGAGAGGAGGAAGGACCAATGACTGATCAAAAGAAAGTCCAGGAACAAGGCAGTCAAAAGATCTCACGCCGAAACGTCCTTAAGGCCGCCATGGCCGCAGGAGGCGTGGCGGCGCTCGGCTTCCCTATGATCGCCAAGGCGCAGCAGACGATCGCGCTGAAAATGCAGAGCACCTGGCCGACAAAGGATATCTTTCACGACATCTTCGTTGCTTGGGGAAAGAAAACGGAAGAAATGTCGGGCGGGAGGCTCAAGATCGACATCCTCCCCGCCGGTTCTGTCGTCCCTGCCTTCGGCCTGATGGATGCGATCCACAGCGGAACGCTCGACGGCGGCCATGGCGTGACTGCCTACTGGTTCGGCAAGAACGTGGCCACGAGCCTCTTCGGCACGGGCCCGGCGTACGGCTTCGATGCTGAAGTGCTCCTCGGCTGGATCCACTACGGCGGCGGTCAAGAGCTCTACAACGAGCTGATCCAAAAAATCCTCAAGTTGGATGTCCAATCCTTTTTGCACGGCCCGATGCCCACCCAGCCTCTCGGCTGGTTCAAGACGCCGATCACCAATCCCGACCAGTTCAAGGGGATGAAGTACCGCACCGTGGGACTATCGGCCGACCTGTTCAAGGCCATGGGGGCCTCGGTTGTTATCCTTCCAGGCGGCGAGATCGTCGCGGCCCTCGACCGCAACCTCATCGACGCCGCCGAGTTCAACAACACAACGTCGGATCGGATGCTCGGCTTCCCCGATGTGCGCAAGGTCATGATGGCCCAGAGCTATCACCAGCCGATGGAGTGCCTCGAGCTTCTGATCAGCAAAAGGAAGTACGAGTCACTACCGAAGGATCTCCAGGCGATCATCAAGTATGCGACGATGGCCGAGTCGGCCGACTTCACCTGGAAGATGATGGATCGGAACTCGACCGATCTCATAGAGATGAAGGCCAAGCAGGGAGTCAAGGTCGTCAAAACGCCCAAGTCGGTTCTCGACGCCCAGTTGAAGGCTTGGGACAAAGTGATCGACGATAAGTCGAAAGACAATCCATTCTTCGCGAAGGTGCTGGAGTCCCAGAAGCAATGGGCGGCCCGTGTCGTGCCGTGGAGGCAGGAGATTATGGTGGATGAGGAGCTGGCCTACAACCATTTCTTCAAACAGGCAGCCAAACCGACGGCGCCGCCGGCTAAATCTGCTGGCGCGGAGACGCCTGCGGCCAAGGCGCCTGCCCCTGCGAAGAAGCAGTGATAACGCGCAGAGTTTCATAGCCATATGGGCGGCGTCTAGCGCCGGGCGTTAGGCGCCGCCGTTATATTGACGACGAGGCAAGAGCGTGAATAGAGCGATCAAACTCATCGACTCCATCAGCACGTGGATCGGCATCCCCTTCTCATGGATGAACATACCGCTGATGCTCATCATGACCTATGACCCGACCATGCGCTTTTTCTTCAGCGCCCCCACTGAGTGGGCGTTCGACGCCGCTCTTTATCTTTACGGCACAACCTTCATGATGGTCGGCGCCTATACGCTCGCTCAAAACAACCACGTGCGGGCCGACATGTTCTACCGGAAGTTTCCGATTCGGGTGCAGGCCACGATCGACATCGTTTTGTGGTTCTTGTTCTTCTATCCCGGCATCATCGCCCTCATCTGGTCGGGCTACTACTTTGCGGAGATGTCCTACCGGTTTAACGAGCGCTCGATCTCTTCGCCGAGCGGTCCGATCATCTGGCCGCTCAAAATTGTCATTCCCGTCGCCGGCTTTTTCATCGCACTCCAGGGCGTGGCCGAGGTCCTACGCTGCATCGCGGCTCTTAAAACCGGCGCATGGCCCGAGCGATTCGAGGACGTCCAGGAGGCGCCATAGCGATGATTAGCGAACCTATCCTCGGTATCATCATGCTCTGCCTCATGATCTTCGCCATCTTCATCGGCTTCCCGGTCGCCTTCACGCTCATGGCGCTCGGCGTGTTGTTCGGCGCTCCAAGCATGGGGTGGCATGTCTTTGATCTCATGGTCCAACGGGCCTTTGCGGTGATGAACAATGACGTGCTGGTTTCGTTACCGCTCTTCATGTTGATGGGCTACGTGATGGAGCGAGCCGGTATCATGGACCGGATGTTCCACAGCTACCGGCTGCTTTTCGGCCCGCTCCCTGGAGCGATCGCGCTTGCGACGATGTTCGTCGGCACGATCTTCGGCATCGCCAGCGGCATCGTTGGCGCCGGCGTCACGCTGATGGGCGTTCTCGCGCTGCCGCCGATGCTGAGGGCCGGCTACTCAGTCGAGCTGGCCGCGGGGACCATCACCTCGACTGGGACTCTCGGTATTCTCATCCCGCCCAGTGTTATGCTGATCGTGTACGCCGCGACAGCGGGAGTATCGATCGTGAAGATCTACGCGGGCGCGTTTGGGCCCGGCTTTCTTATGTCGGGGCTGTTTCTCATCTACATCTTTGTCGTCTGCCTGATCAAGCCGTCGATGGGACCGGCGCTTCCCAAAGAAGAGCGAAATGTCCCGTGGCCGAAGATCTTGTGGGAGGTTGCGGTCTCCTCGGTCCCGATCGGCATTCTGACCTTCGTAGTTCTGTACGTAATCATCGTCGGGTGGACCACCGCGACGGAGGCGGCAGCAATCGGTTCCTTTCTGGCGTTTCTGATCGCGGCGGGCTACAGAAAACTCAACTGGACGATGATCGCGGAGTCGGTGCGGCTCACGGGACGCACAACGGCGATGGTCTGCTGGCTCTTCGTCGGCGCGAGCTTATTTGCTGCCGTCTTTGCACGCCTTGGCGCTCAGGCAAAGCTAGAAGAGTGGGTCCTTGGCTTCGGCCTCGGACCGAACGGCTTTCTCTGGGTCTCGCAGTTCATTATCTTCCTGCTCGGATGGCCCTTGGAGTGGACCGAGATCATCGTGATCTTCATTCCGATCTTTCTGCCGCTGCTGAAGACCTTTCAGATCGACCCCATACTTTTCGGCGTGATGGTGGCAGTGAATCTTCAGACATCGTTTTTATCGCCGCCGGTCGCGATGGCGGCTTTTTATCTCAAGGGCATCGCGCCGTCCTACATAACGCTAAATCAAATCTTCAATGGCATGTACCCGTTTCTGGCCATTCAGATCCTGACGCTGTTCCTCACCTGGTACTGGCCCGAGATGACTCTCTGGCTGCCGCGATATCTCTACGGGGGATGATGTGTTAGCAATGTAGCCTATAGCCTAACCTGTAGGGGCGACTCGGCGGCCGATTGTCCCTGCACAATCCGGGGATCTTTTCCTGGATTTTGTTTCACCTCCCGTCGGCAATACAATGGACCTGACCCATCTTCACTCATTCTCCGCGTCGGAGGCGGCGCGTTTGATTCGCGACGGCGTCATCAGTTCAGAGCAATTAATCGAAGCATGCCTGGCGCGCGTGCGCGAGCTAGATGAGCAGGTCCAGGCGTGGACGTTCCTCGATCCGGATTACGCGCTCGCGCAGGCACGCGCTCTGGATCAGCTTCGTCTCGAAGGAAAACCGATTGGGCCGCTGCACGGCGTGCCG
>QHOF01000041.1:0-4694 GCA_003219335.1 Verrucomicrobiota bacterium
GGTCAGTCGCCCAATTGCCCGGGTCCATGTAACCGACAGCCACGAGAAATCCCGGGCCGGAGAAAGCGAGCAGCTTTCTCCAAAATGAAGCCGTCACCGGAACAACAATGCTGCGATGAACTTCGGCGAGCGAAACTTGGCCAGCCGGTTTGCGCCAGGCCACATGTGGTTCCGCTGCAGTTGTGCTATCGGCTCCCGCCATCGGTCTCCATGTTGAATTTAGGTTAGCCTAATTTAGTTCTATGACTAAATGATTCTGTCAACACACAATTATTTATTTGTTTGACTATGTCACTTGGAACTTTAACTTCGCTGCGTGCGAGGCAAAAAAACTTCTCAATCGGCACGCGGCAGTTCTGCTGCCGTCGAGGATTACCTGGAACGCATCCTAGAACTGATTAATTCCAAGGGATACGCCCGGGTCGTCGATATCGCGGCAGCGTTGAGGATTTCGCAGGCTAGCGTGACGAACATGGTACAGCGACTCGATGCGGAAGGCCTTCTGAAATACGAGAAATATCGCGGGCTCATTTTGACCGCAGCCGGCAAGAACCTGGCTCGCAAGATTGTGTACCGGCACAAACTTCTGACCGATTTTCTGAGACTGCTCGGCTTGGATGAGCGCGTCATTTATCATGACGTGGAAGGAATGGAACATCACATCAGCCCTCCTACCTTGCGGGCAATCCAGGCACTAACCGCGCAATTGAGACGACGACCGGCGCTACGCGCCAAATTGGAAGCGAGAGCTGCCTAGAGGAGTGGCGCAGGCACCGCTAGAAGTTACAATTAATCTCGACAATCACTCCGGGACGGCAACGAATCGTCAGCGTAATTGGGCGGCAACAGACGGCGCAATCCTCAATCAGAGTTTGTTCCGGTTGCAAGGTATCGATCTGGATCGGAAAAACTTCGCCGCAGTGTGGGCAGGTGATTTCTGTCCCCGTGATAAAGTCCATGTGTAGCCACGTACCCGCGACAGTAGAACGCGCCGCGCCTATCTACTGTGCACTCGATTTTGTCACGGAAAGAGATTCTTCGTCGGCAGTGTCGCTCAACTTCTTAAAGTGAAGTTGCTTCACGCGGCGGCTATCAGCTTGTGAAACAGTAACCAAATAACCGTCGATCTTAACTTGCTCACCTGTCTTGGGCAGATGGCCAAGTAGATGGGTAACATAACCGCCAATGGTGCTTACGTCCGCGCTTTCCAGGTCAAGCTTTACAAGATCGTTCAGCTCATAAAGTCCGAGCGCTCCGTCCACACTAAATTCGTTTGCGTTGATTTTCCGAAATTCTTCTTTTTCGAAATCGAACTCGTCCTGAATGTCGCCGACCAGCTCCTCCAGGACATTCTCCAGCATCACCATCCCAACCGTTCCTCCAAACTCATCCACCACGAGTGCAACATGCGCGTGCTTGCTCAGAAATAATTTGAGCAATCTTTCCAACGGCATCATTTCCGGGACGGGAATCAATTCGTGTTTGATCTTTAACAAATCGGGATGCGGGTCGCGCATCATCGGCAATAGATCCTTGACGTGAATGAGCCCAACCGTGTTATCGAGATTCTCGCGGCACAGAGGAAAACGTGTGTGCTTGGACTCGATGGCCTTTTTCACATTGGTCTCGAAGTCGTCCTCGAGGTCAAGATAAACGATTTCACCGCGCGGCGTCATGATGTCCCGCACGACGCGGTCACGGAGGTCGAGCACGTTAAAGACAAGTTCACGCCCCAGGGGAGTAACGTCCGCGGATTTTTCGCTTTGCTCGAGGATCAATCGCAGTTCCTCTTCGCTGTGTGCGAGTTCACTCGCGGGAATTGGTTGAAGGCGGAGCACTCTGCGCAAAAGAAAATTCGAAGACTTATTGAGCAGCCAGATGGCCGGCTTGAATAAAACGTAGAACGCGCCAAGCAGCCGCATCAACCGAAGCGCCACCGGCAACGGATTTGAAATTGCTATGTATTTCGGCGCGAGCTCTCCAAAGACGATGTGCAAAAAAGTGATCCCAGCGAAAGCGAGCGCGACGGCAATCGAAGTTGCTACAGCGTACGAGTAGATATGTACGGCGGCGAGCGCCGGTTGCAGGATCGACACGAGCGATTGCTCACCAATCCAGCCGAGCGCGAGACTAGCCAGCGTCACACCTAATTGCGTCGCCGAAAGGTAAGCATCGAGATGCGCGCGAACGTGTTTGACGAAATGGGCGCGCAGATTGCCTTCTTCCAAGAGCGCGTCGAGCTGAGTCGTGCGTACTTTTACAACGGAAAATTCGCAGGCGACGAAGAATGCGTTTAGTACGACAAGCGCGACAATAGCTGCCAGCTTTCCGAGGATCACCATCGGCGGGTCCCAATGGGGCGCAGCAGTCGCAGCCATCGAGATTGCTGCCAATAAGAATAGCGGGGAGATGTTCATTGCTCGGACGCGCAGTGTGGCATCCGAAACCAGATTTCGGTCTTACTTTACCAGCTGGACTTGGTAACGCCAGGGATGAGCCCTTGCGAAGCCAGCTCGCGAAAGGTCAGACGCGACATCTTGAACCTGCGAATAAAGGCGCGCCGTCGTCCCGTGACTTCGCAGCGGTTGACCACACGCGTGGGACTGGCGTCACGCGGTAACTGCGCGAGCGCGGCATAATCCTTTTTCGCCTTTAACTCCGCGCGCCGAGCGGCGTATTTTTTCACCGTTGCGCGCTTCCGCTCATTGCGATTGATCCAGGCAGTCTTAGCCATAAAGAAGCGCTGACTATAATGCCGGCCTTGCGATTTGCAACGGTCCGGCGGCAATTAACCCAGAGCGCCTGCTCGTCGGTTTTGTTTGACGAGAGCGCTAGTGGACCGGCGACCAGACGGCCGGGCAGCGCTGGACTTTTGCCTTTTGCTTGAGCGATTGCGTCCGGTTGAGGCTATCCTGTAACACCTTCACCAGATCCACCACGTTGGTAGGCGTCGGCGCGGCTGGCGCTTTCGTGGTGATCTCCTTATGCTGCGCCTTTTGTTCGATGATCTCCATCAATGCCGTCCGGTATTCGTCCCGATATTTGTCTGGCTCCCAGGAAACGCTCATGCTTTCGATAAGGGCTTGCGCCATTTTCAGCTCTTTGTCGGTCACTGCTGTCGCCGAGCCGTTCTTCAAAACGTCTGCGCTCAATATTTCGCTGGCGAAGTGCATCAGTTCGAGAATCAGAAACAAACCATCGGGCTTTACTGCAGCCAAATGTTCACGATTGCTGATCACAACTTTGGCGACACCGATCTTGCCCGTTCCGCTGAGCGCCTTGTGCAAAACAGCGTAGGCTTTCTCCCCGCCCTTTTGCGGTTCGAGGAAATACGGCTTGTAGAAAAACTTCGGATCGACCTGTTCCAAATCGATGAAGTCGGTGATGTCGATGGAATGCGTGGACTCGATCCGCACCTTCTCGAAGTCCTCATCCTTCAGGACAACGTAACGGCCCCGTTCGTATTCAAAGCCCTTCACGATCTGGTCGGCTGGAACTTCGTTGGAATCTGCCTCCGCTACCTTTTTGTATCTGATCGGACTGAGATCGCTGGAACGAAGCTGCCGAAAGCTCAGTTTTTCCTCGCGCGTGGCCGGATAAACCGCCACCGGAATATAAACCAGCCCGAAGCTAATGCTGCCTTTCCAGATGGGACGCATAGAGTTGGATTCTCTTTTTCCCATAGCAGCCTGCGACTGTCAACCCCGGCGGGCATTGGTGCCGTATATCCGAATTTGCCTTGCATCTTAGGGAAACAGCCTGATGTTGGAGGCAGTATGAGCCTCCTCGCCAGCTTCATGAACTTGGCAGGGCCGGACCTGATCGTCATCCTGTTGATTATTCTGGTTTTGTTCGGAGCAAAGAAACTGCCGGAACTCGCCCGCGGAATGGGCCAGGCGGTAAAGGAGTTTCAAAAAGCAAAGGACGAATTCAGCGACGAACTGCACAAGGCTGGAAAGTCTGAGACTGAAACCGCCAAAGCCGATGTCAAACCGGCGCAATCGACTGTCGCGCGAGGCGAGAACCAGCCTGTAGCCGATGTGACGCCGCCGCAGCCAAATGAGGCAGTGGTGCCCGGCGACAAAGCCGATAAGGTCTAGGTAGGGACGCCGCAGCACCACGATTCTACCATCTATCACCGCGCCTTCTGCGCGGTTGACCAAACACGCAATTTACGGCAAAGTCGCGCCTCGCTTATGTCTGAGCCCGATTTGCGCGTCCAAATCAAGCAGATGCTTGTGAAAAATCTGATGCTGCAAGTTACTCCTGAGCAGATCGGCGATGATTTGCCACTTTTCGGACCAGATGGACTCGGCCTGGATTCCATTGACGCGCTCGAACTGGTGGTAAGCATGGAAAAAACATTCGGAGTCGGCGTGCCCAGCTCCGAGGTAGCTGGTAAAGCGCTTCGAACTGTCAATACGATTCACGATTACATTCTCGAAAAACGCGGGGCGACTGCCTAGAACCATGTAGTCGGCACGCATGCCGCTATACCGAAATCAAGTCCTCAAGAATCTCGCGCATGTGTCGGATGGGCAGCGAATAATGCCCTTCATTCTCGATGAAACGCGCCTGGCAGTTGGGCAGACGTTTTGCGACTTCTTCCGCGAGACGGACTGAAAAAGCGCGGTCCTCCTTCCCATGCCACAGCCGGACCGGGACGCGGACATCTTCCATGGCGAACCCCCATG
>QHOF01000041.1:4714-19862 GCA_003219335.1 Verrucomicrobiota bacterium
CGTCAGCCATTACGCCTTCGGCCGAGCTGCGCCAAGCTCGCCGTTGGCTTTCAAAGATGGCCTCGAACGCTGCGTCATTGCGCAAACTTTCCGCGTCGCACGGTCGCAACATCAGCATTTTTAAAAGCAGCGGGCGAAGGCGGACTGGCGGCCGCAAGGCGAGAATCGGCCGCGCCAGATAAAATAATCTGCGCAATAGTTGTGGTCGATTTCGATAAAAAGCCAGCATCCAGCGGTAAAGCGGCAGCAGTCCGTCAAGATCCTTAAGCTCCGCAAATGGAATCACGCCACCCACTATCGCGATGGTCCGCACCCGTTGCGGCATCGCCACCGCTGTCGCGTAACCGTAGGGCGCGCCGCCAGAAATCGCGAGCATTCGAAATTGGCTGATGCCGAGATGACCAGCGATTTGCTCAACAACGCGGGGCCAGTTGGTCAGCTTTCTGTTGAGCTGCATGCTCGAGCCACAAATACCCGGTCGATCGGGTGAAATGATTCGAACACCTAACTCGCGCGCAGGTTCGTCCGCGAGCCGCGCCATGGTGCGCGAGCTCGGCCAGCCATGGCAAAACAGCACCGGAACGCCATTTGGGTCGCCGTACTCTTCGAAAGCAACGACCGTGCCGTCCTGAAGTTCAACGATGTTCGCCCTGTTCATCTAAAAATTGCCCGCAGACTCTTTTAGCGCTTGTTATTGCAAGCCTCCAATCTGTAGTCCAAAGTTGTACTGCAAAGAGGGCGCCGTGGCCTTTCGCAGGATTGGTTATGAATGATTACTCACAACCTCGGCCGGGGAAAATCTCCGTGCATGGCAACGGGCTGGGCGCGCCGTCCCCGGAAGAAGTGGAAAGACGCGCCAGGGAAATCGCGATGATCGATGAGCGCAACCCCGATGAATTTACCGAGACGGATTGGAAACAGGCCCGCCAGGAATTGATGGGCGCGGAAAATCACACGCCTCCCGAGGAAACCCCCGACAATGCCGATCTCACTGAAGAATGGAGCGTCGTCGCGAGTTCAAAAGGCCACCGGGCACCGCGTCCCGGCACCGAAGAAGAAGAAACAGTCGGCGAGCATTGCGTGATCGATGGCCTCGAAGAAGCGGCCCATGACCAGATGCTCGAAGCGCGCCGGGAAGAACTTCAACAAGAGGGAGAAATTTCTTGAGCTTGGCCTCGGCGGACGCCGCGACAGGCACGGCGTCGGAACGATCTCGTTTAAATTCGCGACGGGGGCGCGTTGAACGCTTGCTGGCTTGCTTTCATCAAGTCCGAGATTTAACGAGCGCGCTGTGCACAGGTCTCGAACCGGAAGATTGCGTCGTGCAATCGATGCCCGATGTCAGTCCCACCAAGTGGCACCTCGCGCACACCACATGGTTTTTCGAAACGTTTATCCTGAAAAGGTTCGTCCCCGGATATCGCGCTGAAATTCCAGAGTACGCTTACCTCTTTAATTCGTACTACAACGCTGCCGGCAACATGCACCGGCGGGATCTGCGTGGATTAATTTCGCGGCCAACTGTAAGGGAGGCACAGCGCTATCGCGTCTCGATCGATTCGCACATCGACGATTTGCTTTCCGACGCTGACGAAAAGCTGCTCGATGAAATCGAGCCGATCGTCGTCCTGGGCATACATCATGAACAACAACACCAGGAATTGCTCGTCACCGACATCAAGCACGTGTTCGCGCAAAATCCGCTCTATCCTGTTTTTGGAGAAGGTAGGGACGCCGCACTGCCCCGAAAGCTTTCGGGGGACGGCGCAGCGCGCCGTCCGTACCAGTTCGTCGAGTTCCAAGAGGCAATCGTTGAGATCGGCCATGCCGGTCGCGGATTCGCCTATGACAATGAAGGGCCGCGGCATCAAGCGCTTGTTTCCGCGTTTTCGTTGGCGTCCCGGCCGGTAACAAACGGCGAGTACACCGAATTCATCGAAGACGGTGGCTACCGGCGCCCGGAATTCTGGCTATCGCTCGGATGGATGACCGTGAACGAACAACGTTGGCAAGCACCGCTTTACTGGATGAAACACGACGGCGGCTGGTGGAACTTCACGCTCTCCGGTTTTCGGCCCGTCGGCGAGTCCGAGCCGGTCACGCACGTGAGTTATTTCGAAGCCGACGCATATGCGAACTGGGCGGGCGCGCGTCTCCCGACAGAATTCGAATGGGAACGCGCTGCGCTGGATTGCCCAATCGAAGGAAATTTTGTCGAGGATGAAAATTTTCATCCACGCGCTTTATTCGCTTCCGAACACGATCGACATCTTCACCAAATGTTTGGCGACGTCTGGGAATGGACGCGCAGCGCCTATTCTCCATATCCCGGCTATCGCGCAGCCCCAGGCGCGCTGGGCGAATACAACGGCAAGTTCATGTGCAATCAATACGTTTTGCGCGGCGGTTCCTGCGCCACCTCGCGCAGTCACATCCGGCCGACCTACCGCAATTTCTTTCAACCGGAAAAACGCTGGCAGTTTACCGGGATCAGACTCGCGCGCGATCCGCAGTGAAATCGCCAGGCGCCGACGCCGTGCGCCGCTTCCATGTGTCACAATGACCGAAGACTCCTTGATCGCATCGCAACGAACTTCCGCGCCAGAATCGGCGGTTTTTCTCGCAGACGTAATTGGTGGCCTTTCCTCCAATCCACGGATGCTTCCGTGCAAGTATTTTTACGATGAGCGCGGCTCGGCGTTATTTCAGAAAATTTGCGAACTGCCGGAATATTACATCACCCGAACCGAGATCGACATTCTGGATCGAAATCGCGCCG
Source organism: Verrucomicrobiota bacterium (assembly GCA_003219335.1). Lineage (GTDB taxonomy): Bacteria > Verrucomicrobiota > Verrucomicrobiia > Chthoniobacterales > UBA10450 > Udaeobacter. Next base: position 7,494 of record QHOF01000041.1, read on the forward strand.
AAATCGCGTCGCAGCTCGGGCCAACTATCGAGCTGATCGGACTTGGCACTGGCGCAGGCACCAAGACGCGTATTCTGATCGAAGCCCTGGAGAAGCCCGCCGTTTATGTTCCTGTTGATATCTCGGAAACGCAGCTAGTCGAATCGACTGCTCTTTTCCGCAAAATTTTTCCCGATCTGGAAATTTTGCCAGTCTGCGCCGATTACCTGCAACCTGTAGTGCTGCCTTCCCCGGGCCACGAAGCTGCGCGTAACGTCGTCTATTTTCCGGGATCGACTATCGGGAATTTCGAGCCGAATGAAGCGCTGGAATTTTTGCAGCGCATTGCGAATGTTTGCCATCACGATGGTGGCCTGCTCATCGGCGTCGATTTAAAAAAAGATCCAAATGTGCTGGAAGCCGCTTACAACGATCGCTCCGGCGTCACTGCGCAATTCAATTTGAACTTGCTGGAGCGCGTGAACCGCGAGCTGGGCGCAGATTTCGCTCTTGATCAGTGGCGGCATCAGGCGATCTACAATTCAAGCGTCGGCCGCATCGAGATGTATCTCATCAGTGAAGTCGATCAGTTTGTCCACATTGACAAACACAAGTTCCATTTCCGCCGAGTCGAAAAAATCACCACCGAGTTTTCCTACAAATACGCGCCGGAAGATGTTGCCGCGCTCGCTGGCAAAGCCGGATTCGAGTTTGTCCGGATCTGGACTGACGCTGCGCGTTTATTTGGCGTTTTCTATTTTGTGGCCTCAAGGTGAGACAGACAATCCTGTCTGCCACGTAGCGCGTTTACAGATCGAGAGCTTGCAGGCAGGATTGCCTGCATCACTTCGTCAGCAATGAGCGCCCAAATTGTCATTCCGAGCGAAGTCGAGGAATCTCTAATTGTTGTCCCCGGCTCCGTTAGAATGTTGCAATTAAAATGAGCGCGCTCGTTAAACTTGTAGATGTCAGCAAACGTTATGCGGATGCACCCGCGTTGCATCCGACGAATCTCTCAATTGAGCGCGGCAAGATCACTGTGCTCATCGGTCCGAGCGGCTGCGGCAAATCAACTTTGCTCCGGCTGATCATTGGTTTGATCGAGCCGGACTCCGGCTCGATCAAGTTCGACGGCGAATCGATTACGCCCGATAACATCGACGTTCTGCGGCGCAGGATTGGCTACGTAATCCAGGAGGGCGGTCTTTTTCCGCATCTCACCTCGCGCGCAAACGTTCTCTTGATGGCACGCCGCGTTGGTAAGTCGCAGGAGGAAATGCAACGCAGGCTCCTGGAATTATGCAAGTTGACAAGATTTTCCGACCAACTCCTGCCACGATACCCTGTCGAGCTTTCCGGTGGCCAGCGGCAGCGGGTCAGTTTGATGCGCGCTTTGATGCTTTCGCCGGAACTGTTGCTGCTTGACGAACCACTCGGCGCGCTCGACCCGTTGGTGCGCGCTTCTTTGCAAAAAGATCTCAAAGAAATTTTCGCGCGCCTGCGGCAAACGGTGCTCTTCGTCACGCACGATTTGGCAGAAGCGATTTATTTCGGTGACGAAATCGTGCTTATGAATGAAGGCCGCGTTGTGCAAAAAGGTTCGGTCACCGATCTTCGCGAAAAACCGGCCGACCCTTTCGTTTCGGAATTCATCAACGCGCAGCGCGGAGTCGGTCTCACATGAACTCGGTTCACCCCACGATGATAGGGCGCGACCGCCAACCGCGCCGCCCACGGCCCAGCGTTCTCATGCTGCTGTTCTTGATTCCCGTTGTAGCGGTCGCATGCGCATCAGCAAATCCCATCATCATGGGTTCAAAAAAATTCACTGAGTCATATGTGCTGGGAGAAATCGCCAGACGCACACTAATCGATGCCGGAATTCCCGCCGAACACCGCCAGGGCATGGGCGGCACCATCATTCTCTGGCAAGCGCTGCGCGGCGGACAAGTCGATGCCTACCCAGAATACACAGGAACTATCGCGCAGGAGATTCTAAAAATAGATCACGAATTATCGCTCGATGAAATTCGCAATGCGCTGGGGAAATTTGGCGTGGGCATGACGGAGCCGCTCGGCTTCAACAACACGTATGCGCTGGTAATGCGCCGCGGCGAGGCGCAACGACTCGGCGTGCGCACCATCAGCGCTCTGCGAAAATATCCCGAGCTCAGGGTCGGACTGACGCATGAATTTCTCGACCGGCAGGATGGCTGGCGGCCGTTGCGCGAGCGGTACGCACTTCCCCAGCAGAATGTCGTCGGCATCGATCACGCGCTCGGTTACAGCGCGCTCGCAAATGGATCGATCGATGTAAAGGACGCCTACTCGACCGACGCGAAGATAGGACAAAACGATCTCGTCGCGCTCGAAGACGATCTTCAGTTCTTCCCGAAGTATGAAGCGGTCTTTTTGTTCCGATCAGCCATGCGCGCGGATGCGATCGCCGCATTGCGACGCCTGGAAGGCACGCTGGATGAAAAACGCATGATCCGTCTCAATGCGGAAGCGGAGCGCACAAAAAATTATACGAGAGCGGCAAACTTGTATTTTCAAGGGAGCATAGGATCGAAAAACGCAGTGGGTGAGTCTTTTCCGCACAAACTTGCGCGCTGGACGCTTCGTCATCTCCAGCTGGCTGGATTTTCGCTGCTGCTTTCGGTGGTGTTCGGGATTCCGCTCGGCATAGTGGCCAGCCGCGGCGGAGCGCTCGGCCACGGTATTCTCGGTTTTGCCGGCGTTATGCAAACAATCCCATCGCTCGCCTTGCTGGCCTTGCTTGTGCCTCTGCCGTTTTTTGGAATCAGCGCGCGCACCGCCATCGCCGCGCTTTTCCTCTACGGGTTGCTGCCGATCGTGCGCAACACCGCAAGCGGTTTGCAGGACATCCCGCGATCGCTGCGCGAATCCGCGGTTGCATTGGGACTTAGCCCCGTCGTCCGGCTCTGCGAAATTTATCTCCCAATGGCGTCGCGCTCGATTTTATCCGGAATCAAAACCAGCGCAGTGATCAACATCGGCACCGCCACGCTGGCGGCATTGATCGGCGCCGGAGGCTTGGGCGAGCCGATCTTGAGCGGACTCAACCTGAACGATCACGTCACGATCCTGCAAGGCGCCATTCCCGCGGCCGTCCTCGCGCTGCTGGTGCAATGGTTATTCGATTTGCTCGATCGGGTCCTGATCCCCAAAGGGCTGCGAATCTAGCGCGCAATCAACTATGGAGGGCGGAGCTCCGTAACGCCGGGCTCACAGAGTTCGCCCCTCCATTAATTTCAAGTGCGATGTAAGGTATCGACATGGCAATTGCATCAATCAATCCCGCGACCGGCGAAAAGGTGAAGGACTTTTCTCCTTTCGACGATGCAGAAATCGAGAAACGACTGACGCGCGCCGAAAAGGCATTCAGGAAATATCGCCGAACTACTTTCACTGAGCGCGCAGAACGGATGGAGGCCACGGCGGAACTGCTGCTACAGGAAAAGAAAAAGTTTGCTGAGATCATCACGCTGGAGATGGGCAAACTGTTTCGCGATTCGCTCGCAGAGATCGAGAAATGCGCACGCGGTTGCCGGTTTTACGCCGAGAACGGCGAGCGATTTCTCGAAGACGAACCAGCGCAGACCGATGCTGCCGAAAGCTACGTGCAGTATCAACCGCTTGGACCCGTATTAGCCATTATGCCGTGGAATTTCCCTTTCTGGCAGGTGTTCCGATTCGCGGCGCCGGCGCTAATGGCGGGCAACGTTGGGCTGCTGAAGCACGCATCCAATGTCCCGCAATGCGCGCTGGCCATTGAACAAATCCTTTGCCGCGCCGGATTTGACGACGGCATTTTCCAAACGCTGCTCATCGAGCCGGAGCAGGTGAAAAAACTGATTGCCGATGCGCGTGTCAAAGCGGTGACGCTGACGGGCTCCGAAAAAGCTGGCAGCGCGGTCGCGAGCACGGCCGCGCGAGAGATCAAGAAAAGTGTGCTCGAACTTGGCGGCAGCGACGCGTTCATCGTGATGCCGAGCGCAGATTTCGAACGCTCACTGAGCACCGCAGTGAAAGCCCGCACGATTAACACTGGGCAATCATGCATCGCGGCAAAGCGATTCATGATCGCCGATGAAATTTACGACAAGTTCCTCAATCAGTTTGTCGACCGGATGCGCGCACTGAAGGTTGGCGACCCATTCGATGAGACAACGGAGATCGGCCCGCTGGCGACGGAGCAAATCCTGCAAGGCGTACACGATCAGGTTCAAAAAACGATTGCTGCAGGTGCAAAGCTACTGACCGGCGGCAACCGCATTCATGGCCCCGGATTTTTCTACGAGCCAACTGTTCTCGTCGATGTGCCTAACGACTCGCCGGCGCACCGCCAGGAAGTGTTCGGCCCGGTGGCATCTATTTTTCGGGTGCGCGATGCCGATCACGCCGTCGAGCTGGCAAACGACACGACGTTTGGTCTTGGTGCCAGCGCGTGGACCAACGATCGCGAAGAGCAGAAACTCTTCGGATCCGAACTGGATGCCGGAATGGTTTTCATCAACGCGATGGTCGCCTCCGATCCGCGTCTTCCATTCGGCGGCGTCAAACGCTCCGGCTTCGGCCGCGAGCTCGGCGCCGCCGGTATTCGTGAATTTACAAACACGAAAACGATCTGGATTTCGTAACGAGGATCTTGAATCGATTCACCAGCTCCAGGAAACCCCGCCGTAAAAGGAGCGACCATCGCCGGGATGAAAAATCTCCGGATCAATGTCGGTGCGCGCGTCGGCGATTACGTCCTCGGCGGAAAGGTAGCGCTGGTTTGTCAGGCTCCTGCAATCCAGAAAAACCGAGAACCCATTGCGCTGTCGAAATCCAGCGCGAAATCCAATCAGCGCGTAAGCATCAGCGAAAAGTGTGTTTGCGTGATCGACTGGATACCGTGAGAGATTACATTGAACGTTCGGCCCGGCATAAAATCCGACTGGCGTTTCGTAAAGCAGTTGCGCTTCATAGGCGTGAATCGGGATTCCAGCGATGCGGTTGTCGCCGTAAACGGGATCGTCATCGAAATGGAAATCGTTTAGCGTGTAGCTCTGATTGAACGACAAACGGTCGCCTGCGCGATTGCCGTGCTTTGGAATCAAGATTTCGTGAAGCAATTCTACTTCCAGGCTCGCTTCGATTCCCTGGTGAATCGAGCGAGGGACGTTTGTGGCCCCGATGTCGATACAACGATAACTCCCACTGAATCCGCGAATATTCTGCGCGCGTTCCGATTTCGATCGTCCAGGCGTGTTGTGGCTGCAACGGCGTGTAAACAGCGCTGGAATTCGGGCCTTCAGAAAATTCGACCAGATTATCGAAAGAAGGCGGCTGCCAACTGCGGCTGAAATTCACGAACGCCTGCGTTTGGCGATTGATTTCGTAAATCGCGCCGAGTTTTGGATTGAATCCAAAAAAATCCTGACGATGCGATTGATTTCCTACCGCCTCACTAACGAAATGGTCTTGGAACTGCCGCTCCGCGAAAATCGCCTGTGCTCCGAGGAGGAGCGACAATTGCCGCGTGACATAGAACTGGTCCTCGAGGTACAAGGGAACGTTTGGCGAAATCCCCACGCCTCGCGCAGTCGTTGCGCCTGGGTGTCCGAAAAGATTCTCGTAATTTTGGGTATGCTCGATTTCGATTTGCGGACTCAGACCAATCGTAAAAATATTTCGCCGGCCAAACAACTCATGGCGACTAACGAAATTCAAGGTGCCGCCGAAATTATTGGAATAAAACATGTCGATCCCCTCCCGGAAATCTGGCGAAAAAAATCCGAGGTGATCGGAATCGCGATAGAACCAGAACGCGCCAGCATCGAACTGAATTTCGTCGGTTCGAATGGTTAGCTTATCCGCCAGCCGAATGTACTCCCAATGTTTATTCCAATCCTGTGGGATCGCCAACGGATTCGCCCGCCACGGCGCGTCTTCCATTTCCGATTTTGTCAGGCCGCCAGGCAGGTCGCGGTCGGTCCGACCCAGCGTGAGATAAAATCGGTTCTCGACTTGTTCACTCAATTTGTAACCGACGTCAGCGAAAAGGATTTCCAGATTCTCGCTGCCGTGTTCGCGAAAGCCGTCGCGCAATCGAAAGCTGATTGACCCAAATTCATCCAGCAGCCCTTCCACGGCGCCGCCGCTTATGTGCCCGCAAAGGTAACCATAACTTCCTCCTTCCACCCGGCTTTGGAACAGCGCCGCATCGTACCCGGTAAGCGGTGCAAGATTGATCGCGCCGCTGAGCGTCAGCGCGCCGTACTTGAATGCCGCCGGGCCCCGAAAAATTTCCGCGCGACTGAGCGCGGTTACATCCAAATCTTCCAGATTGGCTTCGCCATCAGCCTGGTTATAGCTCAAGCCGTCGAGCAAAACCATCACACCGTCCACTCCGTCTTCCGCTATGATTCCTGAACCGCGAATCGAAATTTTCGAGACTTCCGCGCCGTTGTCCGATTGGAGAGAAACTCCCGGCGCGCGCTGCAGCAAATCCTCGAAATTCGATGCGCGGCCAAGTTTCATTTCGTCCGCGCTTTTGACTGTAAAACCGCCCGGAACCTGCGTCTTCAGTTTCGCCGATTCCTCTGGCGAGGCGGACGTAAGCGAACCGGTCAGTCCTGCAGTAACTGTGACTTCCTCTACTTCCGCAGACTCAGCCGGAGTTTCAGCCGGCCTGGCGTTTTGAACACCGACCAATGCAATCGCCGTGATCGAAAGAACGCTCCAAGCTCGCCACATTGCATTTTATGAATTGCCCGCCAAAAGTTGTTTCACAAATCGCCATCCGTTTCGTTCGTAACCGAGCGCCTCGTAGAAGCGATGCGCTTCTTTGCGTATGAATCGCGTTGTTAAAGTGACTCGCGCGACTCTTCTCTGCGCGAGATCTTTCTCGGCGGCGGCTATGAGCGCGCGGCCGACGCCGCTGCGCCGCTTTTTCGTTGAAACAACCAGCGCGATAATTTTTCCAGAAGGATCATTATGCTCGGGACTCGCGTGTGTAAGCGTGCCAATCATTCCCCAAACTTGATTGTCGATCTCGGCTACAAACGTGCGGAGGCGCGCATCTCTTAAGATTGATTTCAAGCGCTGACGCATTTCGGCGTTGGTTGTTTCGTAGCCAAGTTCGCACATCAGCGCCGCAAGCACTGGCGCGTCGGTCAATCTGGCATTGCGAATCCTAAAATTGTTTTTCCGTAGTGGCAGGCGTGCCGGCTGCGATCGTGGCGCAGAGAGTGCCTCTACAGTAGCATTCCTTCGATGGCCCCTACTCACTCGCGAAAATGAAAATGATTTGGTTCTCGAGTTGATCGAGATGCATGCGGCTCAGTTCGGTCATGAGATGGTTTTCCCGGAAACGATGGCAGAATTAGCCACAGATGAACGTCTTTTGGTAATTCGTGTTTCATTCGTGTCAATCCGTGCCTCGTTTCCTCTTGCGGCGGCGGGGCGCGATCTTACTGTTTATTGATGCCCAAAACTCATTCGACAGCATACGATTCAAAAATCGAGGGTAACGTGGTTTTTACACGTTTCGATGCGGCGCTCAATTGGGTACGCAAGAATTCGCTTTGGCCGATGCCGATGGGCTTGGCGTGTTGCGCGATTGAGTTGATGGCGACGGCGGCGGCGCGCTTTGACATCGCTCGATTCGGCGCGGAGGTGATGCGTTTCTCGCCGCGACAATGCGACGTGATGATCGTGGCCGGCACTGTGACTTACAAAATGGCGCTGGCAGTGAAACGAATCTATGAGCAGATGCCGGAGCCGAAGTGGGTGATCGCCATGGGTGCCTGCGCTTCCACCGGCGGAATGTATCGCTCGTATGCGACGTTACAAGGAATTGATCAACTCATTCCGGTTGATGTTTATATCTCCGGTTGTCCACCCCGCCCGGAAGCGTTGCTCGCCGGCTTGATGAAGTTGCAGGAAAAAATTTCACGCGAACGGTCGTTCAGAAATCAGAAACCGGAGCTGGCAGAAAAATTCGAGGAAGCGCTCGGATGATTATGTGCGCTCGAATCTGCAACAGCAGGGCGAGCGCTCCACTTGCCTCTGCGATCACATTGGCAGGCGGAACGCCTGCCCTACAACAGCGTAGCGCATGACTGCTGAGGAACTGTCCGACTCGTTAGGCAAACGGTTCGGCGAGAAGATCCAGGCAAAGACTGAATTTCGCGGCGAGACAAGTTATACGATCGCCCCGAGTGGTCTCCGTGAAATCGCGAAGTTTTGCCGCGACGAACTTTCGTTCAATTATCTGCTCGACATCACGAGCATCGACAACTTCAGCGAAGAGCCGCGTTTCGAAATCATTTATCATCTCTACTCGATGTCGCACGCTGTCCACCTCCGATTAAAACTGAAAGTGCCGGAGGAAGTCGGCGCGATCGATACCGTCTCTGACATCTGGCCGACGGCGAACTGGCACGAGCGCGAGATTTACGACATGATGGGAATCAAATTCAATGGTCACCCCGATCTGCGCCGGATTCTGATGTGGGATGGCTATCCATACTACCCGCTCCGAAAAGACTTCCCGCTCGAAGGATTGCCGAGCGAAATGCCTGACGTCGCTTTTACCAAAGTTACGCCGATGGAAGGCGGCCCGTTCGTCACCGTCCCGAGTACCGCCACGTCAAAAGACCGCGAACCTCGCGCCCGCCCTCCAGACTTGTAGCGGCAACAGTATGATGCCTCCGTTTTGCTGATTGGCGCGCCGGGCGGTCGCGTCCTAGCAATTACGCAGCTGAAACCGGCGGAGCAGTTTCGGGCTTTCGCGTGGCGGCCATGACATCTGGACGTAAAGTTGCGTCGCGCGGCGCCGCTGGCTTCTGCCCTGGCTTTGGATAAGCGATCCGGCTGTGCAACATCATCAACAGCGTAAATCGGAACCGCTCGGCGATTACTTTCAGCTCGCCGAGCGTCAGATCGCATTCGTCCAACTGATGGTCGCTGATGCGTTCTTCGATCAGTTCGTTCACGAGCGTTTCGATCTTTTGCGGCGTCGGCTTCTCCAGACTGCGCGAGGCGCTTTCGACTGTGTCCGCCAAACTGACGATCGCGCTCTCCTTCGTCTGCGGTTTCGGTCCGCTGTAACGAAAACTTTCTTCCTTTACCTCTGGAATATCATCTTCGCGCAGCTTCATGATTTTGCCGCCGGCGCGCGCGTCCTCATGCTGCTGAAGAGCGCGTTGATAAAAATAACGGACGAGCGATGTGCCGTGATGCTCCTGGATAATATCGATGATGCGCTGGTTTAGCCGATGCTTGAGCGCGAGGTCCACGCCTTCCTTGACATGCGCGATAATGATCAACGCGCTCATGGTCGGCGCGAGATCATCGTGCGAATTGCGTTCGAAGCTCATGTTCTCGGTAAAATATTCCGGTTTCACCAACTTACCGACGTCATGGAAATAAGAGCAGACCCGGCAGAGCGTCGCGTTCGCGCCAATGGCTTCCGCGGCGGCTTCAGCCAGATTGGCCACGACCAGACTATGATGATAAGTGCCCGGCGCTTCGATGGTCATGCGGCGCAGTAACGGATGGTTTAAATCCGACGCTTCCAGCCATGAGATGTCCGTTGTGATTCCAAAAAAATTCTCGAGCATCGGCAGCGCGCCGCCGACGATCGTTGCCGTGACGATCCCATTGCCGATGGCCAGCGCGCTTTGCAATCCGATCATGCCCCAGTCATTGGCCGTTGGGTAAAACCAATTGATCGGCCCAATCAAACCAAAGGTCAGCGACAACAACCAGATGGCGAGCCCGACGTAAAAGCCGGCGCGGATCAATTTGCTGCGCCGTCGCACCTGCAACGTAAGAGAGACTGCGGTGAATCCGCTGATCAGACTGGTTACGAGCAGCGGCGCGTCAATTGGTCCAAACAAAATGCTGCTCCAAAGACTGACAAAGAAGGCGGCGTAAAGACCATGCTGCCGCCCGAGCAAAACACTCAACACCAGCGGCGCGAAGGCGTAAGGCGTGATCAGTCCACCCATTTCAGGCTTCAAAAAGCTATAGGTGGAGCTGTTGCAAACCACGAGCAACAGTTTTGTCACCGCCAGCTGGAGCAGGATCACGCCAAAGATGAGAAGAATCCGCGAGCTTTGCGCGAAGCTTTTCGGTTGATTGATCCAGAGCTGTGTAATGGCTGTCGCCAAAACAAGCAGCGCAATGACAAAATTCTTCGTCGGTTCGGGTTGTTGGCCGCTGAAAACAAGAAAAGCAAGGCCGCCGACGAATACTGCAAAGATCAAAAACTTTGCATAGGGCGCGTACTCGAGATTGCGCAGCAGTTCGCTTCGCAACCGGCGTCGTCTGGTCTTGCGCGATGCGAGCCCGCGCTTGATGAGACGCGCGCGTTTCAGAAAATCGAACATTTCCCTCCTTATTTGCGTGATGCCGGCGCGGGCGAGCGATGCTGCTGGTAGGCGCCAATTATGGCGCGCACTAATTCGTGTCGCACCACGTCGTGCTCGGTGAAATATACAGTGGCGATTCCGGGCACGTTTTTCAATGCCTGCAACGCTTCCACCACGCCGGAGCGTTTGTTTGCCGGCAAATCGATTTGTGTGACGTCGCCAGTCACCACGCATTTGGAATTCAAACCGATTCGCGTGAGCAACATGAACATTTGCTCGGTGGTCGTGTTTTGGGCTTCATCGAGGATGACAAAGGCATTATTCAAAGTCCGTCCGCGCATATATGCCAGCGGCGCTACTTCAATTGTCTGCCGGGCAATCGCCCGCTCCATTTCCTCCGGTTCCAACATCTCACGCAGAGCGTCATAAAGCGGACGCAGATACGGAGTAATCTTTTGTTCGAGGTCGCCCGGGAGAAAACCCAGCGCTTCGCCGGCTTCGACCGCTGGTCGGGTCAAGATAATGCGCGCCACTTGCTCCTTCTTCAGCGCTGCCACCGCCATCCCGACTGCAAGATAAGTTTTGCCCGTACCGGCCGGGCCAATTCCAAAAACCGCGTCATGCTTTTGAATTGCCTCAACGTAGGCACGCTGGTTTGCGCTTCGCGCCACAATCGGCGGCTTGCGCAGGGACGTTGTGATTTTCGTCGAAACAACGTCGCTGAGATTTTCATCGCGTTCTTCGGTCACGGCCTTGAGGGCATAATTAAATTCGTGTCTTTGAATATCGACGCCTTGCTGGCGCGCTTTTTCAAGTTGTTCGAACACGTGCTGCGCTTTATCGACGCGGCTCGGGTCCCCCTCGAGTTTTACCCAGCCCTCACGCGTGGTCACCTTCACGCCAAGGGAGTCCTCGAGGTTCTTCAAAAGCTTAATGTCATTGGCGTAGAGCGATTGCAACGCGCGTGGGCTGTCAAACTGTAAAGTCCGCGTTTCAGTCATAATCGTGGCATTGGCTTCCAGCCAACGCTCTATCGGCACGATGCCGATGCTACGAAATCTAACTTACCGGAAACCATACACCAGCGCCCAATGTGTGCGTTCCTCCGGCGATTTTTCAACGCTCACTATGATAAAGTAGCTACCGGTCGCTTTTGGAACAACGTGTGCAGCGGCAAAGTGGCCTTTCTCCCATCCGTCCGGTTCTTCCGCAAGCTTGCCGTCTGAATCATAAACGTGCACGGAAACCTTTGCCCGATCCACTTCCGTTCCCAACCAGAACCAATATTCGTTCCCTTTGAACAATTGCTGCCGCACTGCTTTTTTTTCTCCAGAACCGAGATCGCCTCCCCAGTAATCCTCGCGCACCTGAAATCCTTGTTTCACATACGGCTCAGCAGCCTGAAGAGCAAACGACTGAGCGTCATCCACGGAAGCTAAAACCGCGCGCTCCATTACCACGAGCAAGAGCAACAGAGAGCTCGCCCAAAACATCACTTGCCCTAACCGTTTCATCGAAATTCTTAGTCTCTCGTCACGATGCCATGGTCGAGCCGCGTCGTGATATCATTGACCTTCTTCACTGATTCGGGAGGAATGTGGCGATCGCCGACGTCAATTAAAGGTTTCACTTCGCCCAGAGCGTCTTGAATTTCGTGAATGATTGGCAGATTAAACTCGGGCATTGCCTGGAGGCGCGTTTGAAAATAGGAAAGCAAATCGGGCTGGTGCAGCAACTCGGCGCCATCCGCTGAAAAATGTTCCTTCACAACCGAGGTCAATACTTCCGTGCCGCGCAGCCATCCGCCCAGGCTGACAAGCTGCGATAATTTTTCATCGTGCACCTCATTCATTGCCTGTTGCACGCTGCTCTGGGTGCGATCCAATTCCTGGCGTACGTGTTCCCAATTACGCTTGTCCGCCGCCTCGATGATCGCCTTCGCGTGTGGGGTGATCGAGTTTCCCACGCCGATTCCCTTCGCGAGCGCCAGGACACGCTGGCC
>QHOF01000041.1:19889-25863 GCA_003219335.1 Verrucomicrobiota bacterium
TCCCCAGCAAGAGGGCGATGCGCGGGCGCTCGGTAAAATTCGATCCCTTATCGCTGCGAACGTGCTCTTTCCAGTTCACCGCGCCCAGTTTGTTCAGCGCCCCGAAAATTTCGTTCGGCAACGGCACCACAACGTCTTCCACAGTTGTGGATAATTGCTTAATATTGATCCGCTGTGGGGCTTGGGCGCCATTTGCGCACAGGGCAAGGCCACAGAGAATACCTACGCTTAACTTCAAATGTCTCGTAAACGGAATCATTGGCGGTTTCGACTGTTGATTTCGGGTTCGTATCCAGGATTTAATGGAGCGAACTTTAACCGGAACGGCTGCGGTACACAAAGAGATTTCAGATTTCAAATTTTAGATTTTAAATTTCCATGGATCTAACCCGGCTGGAGCACATTCTTGACCGCGCCGCTTCCAAGCGGATCACGGTAATCGGCGATTTGATGCTGGATGAATTTGTCTGGGGCAAGGTCGGCCGCATCTCGCCGGAGGCGCCGGTTCCGGTTGTCGAAGTAACGGGAGAATCGTTTTACCCAGGAGGCGCAGCCAACGTTGCCCGCAACCTGCGCGAGTTCATCGAGGGCGTCGCTGTTATCGGAATGCTCGGCAAAGACCGCAGCGGCCGGCAACTTCGCGAATTATTAGCTGCGCAAAGCATCGACACCTCGAACGCCGTCGAGGATCAAACCTGGAACACGATTGTCAAAACCCGCATCATCGCACTCCATCAACAAGTGGTTCGTGTCGATCGCGAAAAAATTGCCAGTCCATCGACAGCGCAAATTGCAAAGGTAGTCGCCGCTATCCGAAACAGTATCCGCGAAACGGATGCAATTATCTTCGAAGATTATGGCAAGGGTTTCTTGACGACTGAACTGGTTTCACGGATTGCGCACGAGGCGCGCGCAGCCGGTAAAATCACAGCCGCAGACCCTAACCCGCGGCATTCGGTTGATTGGCGCGGTATCACCGTGGTCAAGCCAAATCGCGCTGAAGCCTTTCTCGCTTCAGACGTTCCCTGGCGGGAACCAGATGAAGCTCCTGAAGAAGACGCCGATCTGAGACGCGCCGGCGAAGCGCTCCTCAAAAAATGGGAGACGAAATATATCCTCGTGACGCTCGGCGAACATGGAATGATGCTTTTTCAGCAGGACGAATCGCCGCATTACATCCCAACCAAGGCACGGCAGGTTTTCGATGTCTCCGGCGCCGGCGACACTGCGATTGCGCTCTTCGCCCTTGGACTCGTTTGCGGGGCGACTCCGATTGAGGCGGCAGAGATCGCGAATCACGGAAGCGCCGTTGTGGTCAGCAAACTTGGAACCGCAACCGTGACGCGAGACGAACTCGTGGCCAGTTTCCGAAAAGACAGCGAACATGACTGATGCGCTCTCGCCTGCCGTCTTTGTCGATCGCGACGGCACTATTATGGAGAACTGCGATTACTGTTCCGACCCGAAAGACGTGAAGATTTTTCCCGGCGTGCCGGACGCGCTGCGCCGTTTGAAATCAAAGGGATTCAAACTCGTTATCGTCACAAATCAGAGTGGCATCGGTCGCGGGCTGATCACAGTGGAGCAATATCGCGCGGTTGAAGCAGAAGTCTTGCGGCAGTTGGGCGCTGGTTTAATCGATGTTAATCGATGCGACGTATTTTTGCCCCGACGTTCCGGGCCAGCACTCCAGTTGCCGCAAGCCTGCGCCTGGAATGATTGTGGAGGCAACGAGACAACACCAAATCGATCTCACCCGGTCCTTTCTAATTGGCGACAAGGAGATCGACGTCGAATGCGGTCGCAAGGCTGGCGTGCGCACCATCCGTGTTAAAACTGGACCTGAACGCGAGATGGCTGGGAGCATGGCAGACTGGATCACCAAAGATGTGCCTGCAGCGGCAGAAATTATTTTAGGAGCGGAATCATAAGAGCTGCTAACGCGAAACACGTTTCAACGCTTCAACGATGCCGGTGAATAGAGCCGTGGCCATAATTCCAGCTCGCTGGAGTTCTACGCGTTTCCCTGGAAAACCGTTGCATCTCGTTGCCGGGAAGCCACTTCTGCGTCGCGTCATGGAACGCTGCCAACGCGCAAAAAACTTGGATGCGCTTATCATTGCGACTGACGATATGCGTATCGCAGAAGCCGCTTTTGATTGGGGTGCCGAGGTCGCATTAACATCGCCAAGACACCAAAGCGGGACCGATCGGGTGGCCGAAGTGACGCGCAATACGAAAGGATTTGCGTTCGTCATTAACATCCAGGGTGATGAGCCCTTGGTCGATCCGCGTTTAATCGATCAGTTCGTGGAAAAACTCCGCTCGGATCGCAACATCGACATCATCACTGCCGCGCACCCGTTTGAAAATCCGGCGGACGCGCTTTCGCCGCATCAGGTGAAAGTCGTCGTCGATCTTAATGGTAACGCTCTGTATTTCTCTCGAGCGCCGATCCCGTTTTCAAGGAGCGATCGCTCCTTGTTTCTTCGTCATCAAGGCATTTACGGCTTCCGGCGCGACGCGCTCTTGCGGTTCGTTAAATGGAAGCCTGGCCCGCTGGAGCGCACGGAGTCGCTGGAGCAATTGCGCGCATTGGAAAATGGTGTAAATGTTCATGTGCTCGTTACCAAGCATGGTTCCCCCGGCGTGGATACGCCGGCTGACGCAGAATCGCTGGAGCGAAAGCTCGCTCGCACAATAGGGAGGACTCGGTCCCGATGAAATACATTTTCGTCACGGGCGGCGTGGTCAGTTCGTTAGGCAAAGGCCTGACTGCGGCCTCGCTGGGCACATTGCTCGAAGCGCGCCGGCTGCGTGTGGTTCTCCAAAAATTTGATCCTTATCTCAACGTTGATCCGGGAACGATGAACCCGTTCCAGCACGGGGAAGTTTATGTGCTTAACGACGGCGCGGAGACCGATCTGGACCTTGGGCACTACGAGCGATTCACGAACTGCGTTCTTACTCGACACAACAATCTTACCAGCGGCCAGGTCTACGAGACTGTAATTCTAAAGGAGCGGCGCGGCGATTATTTGGGCAAAACCGTGCAAGTGATCCCGCACGTCACCGATGTGATCAAAGACCGCATCCGCGAACTTTCAGACGAGAGCAAATACGACGTCGTGATCACAGAGATCGGCGGCACAACTGGGGATATTGAAGGTCTGCCATTTCTGGAGGCCATCCGGCAATTCATTCTCGAAGTCGGCCCGCAAAACGTCCTCAACATGCACGTGACGCTTGTTCCCTACATCAAGGCCGCGCACGAACTAAAGACAAAGCCGACGCAGCAAAGCGTGGCAAAGCTGCGCGAGATCGGTTTGCAGCCGCAGGTGTTGATCTGTCGCACCGAAAAACCACTCGACCGCGATGTGCGCCGGAAGCTGTCGATGTTTTGCAGCGTTTCCGAAAAGGCCGTGATCGAGGAGCGCGACGTCGAACACACGATTTACTAAGTGCCTTTGAGCTTGCACGCCGAGGGACTCGACCAACTGGTGTGCGATCTTTTGCATCTGGAAACGCCCGCGCCCGATCTGGCAGACTGGCGAAAATTTGTCGAGTGCGTCGTCAGTCCAAGCAAACGCATTAAGATCGCCGTGGTTGGCAAATACATGGAAGTCCGCGACGCCTATAAAAGCATCTATGAATCGCTCACGCACGCCGCTGCCAGCGAAGACTGCGGAATCGACCTGAAACTCATCGATGCAGAATCACTTGAGCGCGGTGTGGACAGCCAGTTAAAAGACGTTGCCGGCGTCCTTGTCCCCGGCGGATTTGGCGCGCGCGGAGCTGAAGGAAAAATCAACGCGGCGCGTTATGCGCGTGAGCATAAGATTCCGTACCTGGGTCTTTGCCTCGGCATGCAGGTAGCGACAATCGAATTTGCGAGAAACGCCTCTGGAATTAAACATGCAAACAGCACCGAGTTCGACAAGAACGCTGCCGAGCCGGTGATTTCGTTGCTGGAAGAGCAGCGTGGCGTCCGCAACAAAGGCGGAAGCATGCGGCTCGGCACATGGCCGACCAAAATCGTTAAAGGCACGCTCGCGGAAAAACTCTACGGCGGCATCGAGGTGACGGAGCGTCACCGGCATCGCTACGAGTTCAACATGAAATATCGCGACCGGATGAATGCCGAAGGTTTCGTGATCTCCGGCACATCGCCGGATGGCACGCTCGCCGAACTGATCGAGCTACGCGATCATGCCTATTTTGTGGGCTGCCAGTATCACCCTGAATTCCAAAGCAAACCGAACAAGCCGCACCCGCTCTTCAAGGGCTTCATTCAAGCGTGTCTGAGGCGACAGACTACCCGTGCGACGCACGCTCGAGCCGATCAAGAGTCGCCGCGCCGAGTCCGTGAGAGGGAACTCGTTCCGCAACGATAAGATCGACAGCAGATTGATCTAGCTCGCGCAGATAGCGAAAAAGATTCGCGGCTGCTTCGCGAAGGTCCTTTTTTTCGCTGAGTTTGCGAACAGCGGCAAACTTCAAAGAGCGGCGGTCTCCGGCCTGTCGCCGGACGTTCCGAAGAACGCGTTTCCTTGACAGAGGATGCCACGCCAGCAGTCCGACGTGCTGATTTTTCTCTGGCGAAAACAATTCGGCGTGATCAATCAACCGTAGCGGCGTCTTCGGCGCATAATGCGACGGCAATTGTCCCGGCGCAGAAATTTTTGGTCTTATCGCGGCGACATCGATCTCGGCAAATTCGGACAATTGCTCTGCTGTGACTGGCCCCCGACGCAAGATTTCGATCTTGCCGTCGCGCACCACGACAATTGTCGATTCAATTCCGTGCTGCGTTGGTCCTGCATCGATGATCAGCGGAGTTCGTCCATCGAGTTCGTCGAGAACGTGCTGCGCCGTAGTTGGACTTACGTTGCCAAACCGGTTCGCGCTTGGCGCGGCAAGCGGGTGATCCAATTCACGGTCGATTTTAGCGAACACCGGATGAGCGCTGATTCGAACCGCGACCGTGTCTAGGCCTGCCGTCACGATGTCGTGTACGATGTCGCGTTTCGGCAAAACCATCGTGAACGGGCCAGGCCAGAACTTGTCGGCCAGCTTCAAGATTAGTTTCCGATTTTGCGCCGGAAGATTGACAATTTTTTCCAGCCAGTCGCGGTTTGGGAGGTGAACGATGAGCGGATCGAAGCGCGGACGCTCTTTGGCCTCAAAAATCTTAGCGACAGCAATCGGATTTAGCGCATCGGCAGCCAGTCCGTAAACGGTTTCAGTGGGCAACGCGACAATCTCGCCTTCGCGCAGCAGTTCAACCGCCGCAGCGCGGTCGGTTGAAATCACCGTCTTCACTTTGGCAACTTCACACTGAGCACGCTCTCGCTTTGTTTCCTGCGAAAAGCTTCGAGATTTTTGCGAATCTTTTCATCCGAAAGCGCGAGGATCGCCGTGGCGAGAAGCGCGGCATTTTTAGCCCCCGCTTCGCCGATCGCCAATGTGCCAACGGGAATCCCGCCCGGCATTTGGGCCGTGGATAAAAGCGAATCGAGTCCCTGGAGTTTCGATTGAACCGGAACACCGAGAACGGGCAGCCGCGTCTGAGCGGCAATAACTCCAGCCAAATGCGCCGCCCCGCCCGCGCCGGCGATGATGATTCGCAAGCCGCGATCGGCTGCCGTTCGCGCGAACTCGGCGGTCGCATCGGGCGTGCGATGGGCGGAGAGGACACGCGCTTCGTTCGGCACACCAAGTTCGTCCAGTGTCTCCACGGCATGCCGCATGGTTTCCCAATCGGATTTGCTGCCCATGATGATGGCAACCAGAGACTTCGATTCAGGCATGGGCAAATTGTACGGCGTTTGATTCGTTTGCGCCAGCAAACTCACTCTTCGGGCTTCCCGTCCATGTCGCTCGGCTCCCGCCGGCTCCGTTCTGTGAAACGCCAAGCCTTCAACTGGCTGAAGTCGCGTCCTAATGAGATATTTGGCCATGAAGAGTCGCGGTA
>QHOF01000041.1:25970-26457 GCA_003219335.1 Verrucomicrobiota bacterium
GTTCGGGATCTCGATTCCGGAAATTTTTTCCAAACATGGCGAGCAGGGCTTTCGGGACGCGGAAACAGAAGCGCTTCGCACGCTGACAGCAACGGGACAAGCGATCATCGTGACCGGTGGCGGTATTGTGCTGCACGACGAGAACATCGACATTTTAAACCCACTCGGCGTGATAGTCTGGCTCGACGGCAACGCCGAAATGCTTTTCAAACGCGCTTCACGTTCGGGTAATCGACCACTGTTGCAGAGTGAAAATCCAAGAAAAGCATTCGCACAAATTCTACAGACCCGACTGCCGCTCTACGCAAAGATTGCTCATCTTCGGGTCGACACGTCGGTACTTACAGACGAAGAAGTTGCCGTGGCAATTTTAAGTAAGGTTAGAAGACTTAATCCGCAACCGGGATCACCGATCCCGGCTACAGCGCCATGACTCAGATTTCGCGAGCGGAATTGAAGGCACAGCTTGTATCTTTTGCGCGACAGA
>QHOF01000041.1:26759-27036 GCA_003219335.1 Verrucomicrobiota bacterium
TCGGCGGACAGCAAAAATGTTATGTCGATACCGGGCCGATCTTGGAACGTGATCATGCGGCACAGGCGGGACTCGGCTGGCACGGCAAAAACACCATGCTCATCGATGAACGGCTTGGGACGTGGTTCTTTCTCGCCGAGGTTTTGACGACGCTCGAATTGCCGCCGGATCAGCCAGTCCCCCATCGCTGCGGAACGTGCGAGCGTTGCATCAAAGCGTGCCCTACCGGCGCGATCATAGCTCCGCATCGGCTCGATGCGCGCCGCTGCATTTCTTA
>QHOF01000234.1:0-496 GCA_003219335.1 Verrucomicrobiota bacterium
GGGGATTCACTGCAAGACTTGCGTGATCTGGCTGAAAACCTGCAACTCAACGGGTGCGTTGAGCTAACGGGTTTCGTCTCCGATGAAGATTTGCAGGCTCACCTTGCGGCTGCCGATATTTGCGTGGACCCCGATCCTTCCAGCCCTTTGAACGATCTATCCACTTGGATCAAGATCATGGAATACATGGCGTCGGCAAAGCCAATTGTCGCTTTCGATCTGAAGGAAACGCGGTTTTCTGCCCGAGACGCTGCTATCTATGTTGCACCGAACAACGAAACTGAGTTCGCAGAAGCCATCGCCAAACTGATAGACCACCCTGAGCGTCAGAACCAAATGGGGACTTATGGCCGCCGTCGGGTTGAGGACGAGTTGCAGTGGGCGAAGGTCGGACACAATCTTTTGACCGCCTACGGGACGCTTCTAGCCGAGAAGCGAACTCGTTCCATGAAGCTCGTCGCGGAACGAAACCGGTAGCGCGCAATTCCAAAGTAGC
>QHOF01000234.1:571-5545 GCA_003219335.1 Verrucomicrobiota bacterium
AAGCCAGAAGTCCGTCATTTAGGGATTGTCGATGTAACGTTCGGTAAAAACGTTACGGTGGTCCAGCCGGTCAATCTTTATGGGTGCACGATTGGAGATGGCAGCTTCGTCGGGCCATTTGTGGAGATACAAAAGGGAGTGACTATCGGCAAGCGATGCAGGATTCAATCGCACGCATTCATCTGTGAACTCGTAACGCTCGGCGACCAGTGCTTCGTATCTCATGGCGCGATGTTTGTTAACGACCTGTTCGGCACGGGCGGACCTGCGGAAAACCCGGAGCTCTGGCGGCCGACCAAACTTGGAAACCGTGTAAGTGTCGGAACAAACGCTACCATCCTCCCCGTGACGATTTGCGATCAAGTGGTCATTGGAGCCGGTGCAGTGGTTACCAAAGATATCGTCGAGCCCGGCATTTACGCCGGCAATCCGGCTCGGCTGCTGCGCCGTCTCTAGAGCAGCAGCCCGACGACTGATGACCGACGACTGACGGCGGAGAAGCTCAAGGATTGGCCAAATGCTTGGAGCTATGATGGCCAAGCCTGAAAAATTCTGCAAACAGTCCGGTTAATCGCTCTTCCGTCCTCTGTCCTCCGTCCTCCAACACCTTTGTCGTCGATCATCCGTCATCCGTCCTCTGATCCCATGAAAGTCCCCTTTGTTGACTTGCATGCGCAATACCTGACGATCAAACAAGAGATCGACGGTGCCATTGCCGAAGTCATCGCAGAGTCGGCTTATATTCGCGGCCGGCACGTGGATGCCTTCGAGCAGGCATGGGCGAGAACGCTCGGCGTGAAACGTTGCGTTTCCTGCGCGAACGAAATGGACGCAATTTACATTGCCCTGCGGGGACTTCGTGTAAAGACTGGCGACGAAGTCATTACCTCAGCACATTCCTGGATTTCAACATCAGAGGCAATCACGCAGGCGGGCGGCCGGGTCGTATTCTGCGACACAGATGAGGAAACTTTCACGATTGATCCTAACGATATCCAACGAAAGATCACACCCGCCACGGTCGGAATTATCCCAGTTCATCTTTATGGGCAGCCGGCGGATATGGATGCGATCATGGCCATCGCAAAAAGACACAATCTTTGGATCGTAGAGGATTGTGCCCAGGCGCATCTCGCCCGGTACAAGGGGCGATACGTTGGAACCTTTGGAGACGCTGCGACGTTTTCGTTTTACCCAAGTAAAAACCTCGGCGCCTACGGCGATGCCGGATGCGTTGTGACTAATGACGATCGACTTGCCGAGTGGATGACGACGTTCGCCCGGCACGGCGGAAAAGGCGATCACGTCATGGAAGGAATCAATAGCCGTATGGATGGGCTGCAAGCGGCCATCTTGAATGCGAAATTGCCTTATTTGCCTGCATGGACTGAGGCACGACGCGATGTCGCCGCATGTTATGATGAGCTTCTCGAAGACGTAGGTGACGTTATCACACCGAAAATCGCTCCTGACCGCGACCACGTTTACCATCTCTATGTCATCCGCACAGAAAACCGGGATACATTGAGGGAGTATCTTACCGAGGCAGGCGTCTCCACCGTGCTGAACTACCTTAAGGCATTGCCCTTTTATCCCGCCTACGCTCATCTTGGGCACGTTCCAGGACACTTTCCCGTCGCATCCTTTAACCAATCCCGAGTCTTATCGTTACCGATGTATCCGGAGATGACGAAAGAGATGATTACTTACATAGTTGAACGTATCGGCAGTTTCTTTCAAGAACCGGATAGCATCGCAGTGAAAGTAATCCAATTTGCAGAATGTCGCTGACCGCCTTAGTTTGATCTCTGAACTGTGCCCTGCATGCGTCCTCGTTTCGCAAACACTCGGCAAACCGTTGGATGTAACTGGCGACCCGAGAACTAGACGCGTAGCTGTCGAAATAAGCGACCCCGACAGATTTCTAAAAGTGCAAAACATTTCGGGCGGTAGCTCAATCGGTTAGGCGTCACGGTTAAATGTGAGACGAAAGTTCAGTCATTTCCCGCTCTAAAAACCTTTGCTGTTGTGGCGAGCTTTGGATGCGTTCTCTCTTAGGCCTGTCTGCAATTGACCGATTGTAAGCGATTACGACTTTAACGAAGCCTAATTTATGGGCCTCCACTTGCCTCCCAGCATAGCCTCCTGTTTTACGGTCGGGCTTATTATCTGGCTTTTCCGGCGAGACATTCGCGAGAAGCACGATATCAGCGGCGCACTGTGGCTCCCCCTGCTTTGGCTGATACTCGGTTGCTCAAGATCCGTTTCCACATGGCTCAACATCTTCGGCTTGCCCGTGAGCGGCACTGCTTCAGTGGAAGAGGGAAGCCCGCTGGATGCGTGGTTTTACTTCGTGCTGATTATAGCGGGCTTTTGTGTCCTCGCTAAGAGACAAGTCCGGCTTTCACAAGTTGTTTCTAACAATGGTTGGCTCATCGTTTTCTTGCTGTACTGTTTGATTTCCATCACCTGGTCTGATTTTCCCGTTATAGCTTTGAAGCGGTGGATCAAGGTTCTTGGTCATCCGATCATGGCGTTGATTGTCCTTACGGACCCAAATCCCGGGGAAGCGCTAACCCGGTTGATGAAGCGATGCGCCTATGTCGTCGTTCCGGTTTCCATTCTGTTCATCAAATACTATCCTGAGTTGGGTCGAGGCTTTGATCCCTGGACGGGAGAGCCATTTAATACAGGCATCACCACAGACAAAAACGCGCTGGGTGGCGATTGTCTGATCCTGGGATTCTTTTTCTTTTGGTATTTGCTGCAAACCTGGCAAACTGAACGGAGCTCTTGGAGACGAAATGAGTTTCGGCTGATCGCCGGATTCGCGATTGCTATCTGGTGGCTTTTCTCACAGGCGCACAGTGCCACATCGAGTATATCTCTAATTGTAGGGATACTGATAGTCGTGTTTGTGGGCATCCGTTCTGTAAACAAGAATTTCATTGGGACGTACCTGTTGGCGGCATTAGTCCTGCTTGTCGTAGCAGAAGTCACGTTTGGGCTTTCAGGACATATGTCCGAGAGCCTAGGCAGGGGCTCCGAACTGTCGGGAAGAACCGTCCTCTGGAGAGAGCTCCTGGGATTGCATACCAATCCGATTCTTGGGACGGGATTTGAGAGCTTCTGGTTGGGAGAAAGGCTACAGCAGCTGAAAGGGCTTTTCTTTTTTATCCCAAACGAAGCTCATAATGGTTATTTGGAAACATATTTAACCTTGGGATTAGTTGGCGTGTTCCTCCTGGTTGGACTATTTGTTGCGACGTTCCGGAAAATACGCGTCGAGCTTTTTCGGAACTTTGAATGGGGCCGATATCGATTGGGGTTCCTCGCAGCGCTAGTACTGTACAACTGGACAGAAGCAGCCTTCAAAACCTTAAGTCCTCTCTGGTTTGCCTTCTACCTCATTGCTACGGACTACCCGCGAATCCTCCGCGCCACCGCCCAAGCATCCGATGAGGTTGAGAGCCCGGAAGAGAGCAGGGAACTGGTGTATGCCGACGAACCCTAAAGCCGACCGGAACCTTCGCCGCGCCCCCACTCCGGCACCGCGCGTTACGGCTCTGGTTTCGCTTGCTGCCACTCTGATCCTCACTGCTTCTGGTCTAGCGGGAGCAACAACAATTAACGCGAAGAGCGCATCACAGTCCGATGTTGCAGCCGCCGTCGCCTCAGCTGCCGATGGCGACACCGTAACCATACCTGGTGGAACGGCCAGTTGGACTCGCACGTTACAAGTTAAAAGAGGGATCACGATCCAGGGGGCAGGCGTCGGCGTCACCATCATCAAGGATAACGTGGCATCGGGGCAACTGATCTCCATGACTGTTCCGGCAGGCTTAACGTCGAGAGTAACAGGGATAGAATTTCAAGACGGCGGTCATGGCGGTAGAGGGGGTTATGCCAACAATCCGGGTTTAGTCAACGCTCAATGTGCAGATCAGAGAAACGGAGCGCAGTTCCGTTTCGATCATAACAAGTGGAATGATGTGTTTGGAGATGTCGGGGTTGACACCATCCTTGGCGTTGCTGATCACAATACGTTTATCTCAAACGGTCGCGGCTCCTTTTCGATCTATGCGGATCACTATGACGGACAGCCTAACGGTTACGATTATTCTTGGCATGATCCATGTAATTTTGGTTCAGCGAATTTCTTCTTCATCGAGGACAATACTTTCACCAACACCAACGCAACCAATCAAGCCTTTATTACTGACGCTGTTGCAGGGGCGCGGTTTGTTATACGACATAACACTTCGACAGGTTATCGGACTGGCGATCACGGAACTGATAGCGTAGGACGGCAGCGTGGTAGCCGATGCTACGAAGTGTACAACAACACGATGGATGGTGCTAACCTTAATAAATACATAGGTGGAAGTCGAGCTAGTACGGTTCTTATTCATGACAACACCATTAGCAATTATTGGAGTCCAGCCCAATATAGCCTTGATGCGTTCCGCACATTTTATCGCTTCTCTATTTTTGGAGGGGCTGATGGAACAAACCCGTGGGACGTAAACGATACCACAGGTGGTCGTAACCATAACGGCATTTACTTTACGGGTACGGTGGCATCCAGTACTTCAGCGGGAGGGCTACCAACTGTTACCGTGTCTGGCAACCCAAACTGGACTACGAATCAATGGTACGGGTACGTAGTGCGACGCCTGACCGATAACTGCAATTCAGGAACCATCAATTATGCTGAGATTGCAAGTAACAATTCCAACACTCTTACATACGGTTACGCGCAATACGAGCCTAGCATGTCGTTTTGCGTGGGGGACAGTCTTGAGATTCGCAAGGTCATCCATCCCATGGACACTTCGGGGAGAGGCCAAGGCAGTATTCTAGCCAATGTGCTGAATGCCACGCCGCCTCAAACATGGAACGATCAGGTGACCGAACCATCATATATGTGGAATAACGGTCCTGAAACCACTCTGTTTGCGCCTTCTACCGGAA
>QHOF01000235.1 GCA_003219335.1 Verrucomicrobiota bacterium
AATCCGCCGCCACGAGCGATCCGAAATTGTTCCACCCGTTGACCGCTACTACGTCAGGGTTTGCTTGCTTCAATGCCGACCAAAACGCTCGCTGAAGTTGGGCCTTCGCCGGGTATTGGTCTGTTGCTTCAGAAAAGAGAGAAACTTTGCGATACCGCGCAGGAGAATCCGCTGCGCCCCACGCATCGCCTGCCTTGGCTGACCATTCAAAACCGGTCACCGACAGTCTGTCGGCGGCCGCATTAAGCCGCGCATGGTGGTAAGGACCAATGTGATAAAAAACAACAGCGATGGCAGGCGTGTATACCATTGGTCAGTCAGACGTTAACTCCTAGCGTTGTGCGCAACCAACTGAATGTTTTTCAACGCCTTCCAAAAACGCATCCCAAAAAGCTTGGCTCCAAGCCGGTTAACTGGCTAAGGATGCCCTTCCTTAGCGCCCGCGACATATCCGGCCGACCCGGACGCCGATTAACGTCGTCCGGTCGGTCGGATGGTGGTACCCGGAGCGGATCAACTGACACCCAGTGTCCTGAGAAGCTGGCGATCGATCACGCCGTAGGCCGGCATTTTATGGTCGCGTTCATAAGCGCTAATCGCCCGTCGCGTCTGCGGCCCCAGGATTCCATCGATGGCACCATGATAGTACCCGGCGCGAGCGAGCCGGCGCTGTACCTCTACAACCAGCCGCACATTGCCGTAGCCGTAGTCGTTGTAACCGTAGTAGTCGTACGGGTAGTACGAATAGGGATACGGATAGAAGACCGGAAAGCCAAACGCGTCGATGAAGATGACCGTCCGATTACGGAAATGGCGGAAGTGATGTGTGCCCGTCATTGTCCTTGACGTAACAGGCGGCGCTGGCCGTGCCGTGGTGGATCGTGTCATCATTGGTGAAGTAGTCGCCGCAGATGTAACGGTCGTACTCAAGGTCAGCGCTGCGGCGCCGATTAACAGGAACATGCGTTTCGTTTTCATAGATAACTGCCCTTTCTACTAAATTGCACACCGCGACGCCGCGGAGAGTTGTTGACAAAAACCACCGCAAATGTAACGCGCTTGTTACCTCGCCCCTGAGTAGACCATGCTTACGCAGATGGTTAAGCGCGCTCTTTCAGAGCCACGGCAGCATGGTTGCGCAATCCGCCTCACCCGAACACGCGGCTTCGCGTAGCTTCAATTTGGCGACGCCATCGCTTTAGATATGATTCAGGGATTACAACTTTTCTGTTGCCGAATAAATCGCAAGTCTGACAATCCGAAGCATGAAAAACAACCTTGTGAGCCTTCCCAGCGGAACGGTTCTCAACCTCGATCTTGTCGCTTATGTAGCTGTTCTCCCAGGTGCGGCAGACAGACGCAAAAAAATGCGAGTGGTTTTCGGGTTTGCAGGTCCCGGAGGCGCGGCTGCCAATATGCAGCTCGATGAGGAGGATTCGAGCGTTCTGGTCAGCGCATTGGCAGAGCGCGGCGTGGACGTCGCCGCGCTTCGTGAATCTATTCTCACTCGGAAATGATTTTGCCGAACGCGTATCACGCGCTGGGAACACCCGCCCACGCTTCGGGTTACTGAACCCGTTTCGCTGACGATCGATAGTCATCCCGCTTTGCAAGACGAATTAACCCGGAAATTTAGTCTCCGCTCGGCGGGAAGCCGAGCAGCCCTTTCAGAATCACCGAATGTCGTCTGTTTTCCACGGTCTGCTGCAATTCACCTTGGCGAGAATCGCTCGCGTGAGCAGAAAGGGCTGGGTTACCCAGCTGCTTCCAATGAAGCGGCTGCCCTTCGGGTGCACTTGCCGAGGAAGTGCAAATGCAGGTAAGTGGAACCGAAAAGGGTACCAACGTTGTTTTTCTTCATACTACCGTGGATGAGGCCGATCATTTTGAACAGATCCTCGCCTGGAACCCTCAAGTCACGCTGGCAACAACCCCGAACGCTTTCGGGGCTGCGCGAAATTACCCGAACTTTTCGCAGCGAGAAATAGAGCTCTGGTCTTACGACAGGAGGACGCCGCCGCGGCCCTTTATTCAGCAAGCGATCCGACCGCAACATCGCGCCAGAAGTCCTCGTACGAAATTTCACGGTCGCATTCGGCGCACATGTATAAGAAAACGTTGCGATCTTTCAACTCGAGAAAATGGCCCTCTCCGTCAACGGCGTCGATCGCGACATCGAAGACCTCATAGAATCTTTCGTTATTTCCGCACTGGCATTGGTAAGGCATAATTAGATTCCAATTTCGCGCCGTAGATCGCGGAGGCGCGTCTCGGCGGAATACAAAACGCCAACATGATCAGTGGCGACGTTTTTCACGCGCGATTGTAATTTCGGCTGCGACTGCATCACTTGTTCAAATCTGTTGTGCTCGTTCGACACTACAACAGCCTCGTCGAGTATTCTCGAAGCGCGGCTAATCTGCCGACACCGGACCAAATTCCCGTAGAGAGTTCAACCTCAAAAGCGCACTCCGGATAGAATTGTTTTCCAGCTTCACGAAACCAAATCACGTCGATGTTCCGAAGGGAATCATAGTTCGCGAATTGCAGATCGGGACACTTATCCAATTTTGTGAGGTCGCCCAATGGCACGTTATTGAACTTCTTCGAATGGTTTGGACTGTATGTCTGGAAGCCGCGGTCGTTGCCAATCTCAATCAGCCGACCTTGCAAAACTGTGTGAAAACTCTGTTCTGCCGAGGTGACTTCCCCCGGTGTGTTCGCAGGAGATGTGATCAAGTCCCAATTGTTCAGAAACTCGTTGAGCGGCTTTCGGTTGCCGCGTCCTTTCAAAGCCAATTCAAAATCTTTTGTGATGTTGATCTTAAATTCTCCGTTTCGATCATGGCTAATCTGAGGCAGGAGCTTCATTAGCTCTGACATCGGCATGATCACGGAAGAACCGACATCGCCGCACACGAACGCAACGAACGAATTGTCGAGATTCGCGACTTCTTCAGCGTTGATGTAATTCAGACCGAAGAAGTACTTACCAGTATCGGCAGCGACGCGGGCAAGCACATGCGCGTTGCCAACCCGGTACGTGTTTGACCGCAGCACTTTCACGGGCTCCACGTCTCCGCCAAGCGCGCGGACGTGCTGCAGAAAATGGCCGAGTAATTCGTCCGCAAATCTACTGCGATTCATCATTCTATTGGCGAGGTCGCACTCTCATCCGATCAGCGGTGATAGTAGGTCCAACGAGTGCCAGGCTCAACGCGATTGTCGATCTCGCGGCGACTTCGTCCAGCCAGCCATCGTCCCAGGGTCGTAAGCTGCGACCTTAGACGTTTGCATCCGCGTAATCAGCGGTAACTTGCTACCATGCTTACAAGCCAAAAAGTTATCGATGCGATTAACGAGCAAATCGGTTACGAGTTCAGCGCGGAGCTGCAGTATTACGCGATCGGGTCGCATTTTGCGTCCGAGGCTTTGCCGCAACTTTCGCAGCATTTCTTTCAGCAGGCTGAGGAAGAGAAAGGGCATGCCTTGCGATTTATCAAATACGTGGTCGATGCCGGGGGACGCGTGGCGATTCCGGGAATCGACGCGCCCAAATCGAAATTCAAAACGGCACGCGACGCGGTGAAATTATCGCTCGACCAGGAGATCCATGTCACCAACCAGATCAACGGATTGGTCGAACTGGCGCGGAAAGAGAACGACTACATCACGATTAATTTTTTACAGTGGTTTCTGACCGAGCAGCTCGAGGAAGTTTCGTCGATGGATAACTTGCTCAAGATCATCGAACGAGCAGGGACTGATCTGTTGCAAGCGGATGAGTACCTCGCGCGTGTGGGATTGAGGACGATGCCCGAGCCGCCGAAACAGTGAAGGAAGCAAACATCCAACGCTCAACGTCCAACGCCCAACGCTGAAGTCAGACTCTGCCGCCGAGACAACGGCAGCTACAACAAAATCGACGCCGTCGATTCATGCATCGTAAGCGGCTTATGATGCGGGCCTCGACGCCGAACGAATGAAGTTTAAAGATC
>QHOF01000236.1 GCA_003219335.1 Verrucomicrobiota bacterium
AAAGTCCCCCGCCAGCGTGCGCAGTCGTTGCTGCGTCAGCAGCGTGTTGGGAAAGAGTTCGTTCCACCAGGTCAAAAGGCCACCGCTGGTTTGCCCCAGTGGGAAGTAGCCGCGAACCGAAATGCGATCCACACAGTCGTAGGTGCTACAGAGCAAATCCGCCACGTAGGTCGAGAAATCGTCGGAGGTTAACATGAACCCGATACTACCAAAAACCGGCTGTTCGCCGATAGGCGAACCTCTTTTTCCCAGCGTAGTCTGGGGAAAAGCGTGTATTACTATGCTTTTAAGTTTTCTCCGTCTGCGCAAATTTTTAAGCGGCCAAAGCTGTAAGTTGTTCTGTGCTGGCTTGGCGCGCAGCCAGCAGGGCCGTGATCACTTCGCGTCCTTTTTCCGTCACAACATAGCGATGGGTCTTAGAGACTTTGGCAATGAGGCCGTGAGCCCGCAACAATCTCAACCGTCGTCCCACGGCTGCCATTTGCCGGCGCTCTTTTGCTTTGTCATCAGTGACGCCGTACAGATGAAAGCGCACGTCGCGGTTGCGAAAACCATTGAGCGAAAACTCACCCCGGTTGACGATCGCCATGAGTTGAGCGTCGCTGTCCGCCAGCGGATTGAGCGCCCGGTAGCGCTGCCCCTTGTGCCGAACGGGCCGACACACCCTAGCCGCTTGTTCTTTAAGCGGGGTTTGCACATGGACGGCAGCCAGAGCCGTCAGATGCCGCTCGGTGGCCGCCCGACTCACTTCGGCACGCCGATAAAAGTCGGCCACGCTTCTGCGCAAGATGCGCCATTGCTTGGGAGTACGGGGGTTATTCTCCGCAGCACGAAAGCTACGAAATTCCCTCGGTTCGTTAATCGTTGCTTCAACCCTCAACACGCTCCCCTTGTCGTAGAACTTAAGCGAGTTCTTGTTCACCCAGTGCTTCACCCTAACCCCATCGCTGCCTCGTCGTCGGTCGGTCATCACCTCATCGCTGACCCCTACCCGCCCCGAACGTCCCCAAAACCGAAGCACCTGTTCGGCTCCAAAACTCATCACCGCGTGATGTACCAGCGAGGGATAAATCCGCTTAAGCGCCTCACGATCACGAAACATGACGTCGGTGGCGTATTCGGTCTCAGCCGCCGTCCAGTAGTACTCCTGCCCAATGGGAGCGTTGATCTCTGCAGACAGAGGATGGCATCTCCTCACCAACGGACCCAAAAGCTTACACCAGTCGCTTTGGTGTTGCTGATCCATCAGCGCTTGGGCACGCCCGATATCGCTAATCCACGGATAGCAGTTCTGTCCTCGCTGGTAGCTCATCCTGGCTCTGTCCATCTGACGCCCGAGCCACTCCCTGCCGTTCAGGCACACCTGAATCAGAAACGGAAACCAGGTCTGAAGTCTAAGATGCAAAAAACCAAGCTCGTCATGCATCCAATAAAAATACAGGTGAATGCATTTGCCCCACTGAAGCTTGATCTCCAGCTTGCGGGTCACTCGATTGCCCCGCAAAAACCAGGTGTGACACGGTTCTACGCAACTCAAAACAGCGATCAGCCCTTTGCCAACCTTGTCGCGTTGTTGGATCTGGCGGGCCACTTCCTCTTTGCGCGTGCGGCTCGAAGACAGATAGATCATCGGACGTTGATGCCGCCCGGCCAACTTCTCTGCCGCTTGACGCACACGGCTCGTCAGATCGGTTGCGAATCTCTTAAAATCCTTCCACAACACTCCGGTCTGCCAAAGGTACTCTTCCATCACCGGCTGGTAATACAGGCTGCGCAGCGTCCCCTGCAGCCGAAGACGATCCCAGCCGTGCAACACTCCAATCACACTGGATTGATGCTGTTGTACAAAAGCTGCACCAACTTCATTCCTCGATCTATTGAGTGTCGTAGACATGATACCCATTTACACCAACCCAAAGATTCTGTCATTTTGGTTGCGGCTTCGCCGCTCTGGGAGAGGAGTCCTAAATCCATCACTAGACTTCCTAGTCCCAGGTCTGCAACGGAATGAAAATCCAGCTTCGGAGGTACGGACTAGCCTCGCCTTGAAGCGAGACCGTCAGCACTAAAGCCGGTCGAGAACTCCAACCTTCCTTGCAGGATTAAACTGTGCAGAGCCATTGAAAACGATAACGGCGAGTTACCGGAGCAATTTCTTTCTCGCTAAGCACATCGGGGAGATTATCGGATTCTTCCAGGCTTTCGTCTCTGAACCAGAACACGTCGAGGGTATCTTTGTCGCGATCGATGGTTTCCTCGTCACTGTTTGCGCGCCAAGGCGATGTTAAAAGACTCCCGACCCCTTTAATTGTCCCGCAAGTTTCAACGTCAGCGCCGAACGATTATGCGACCTCATCGTATCCCCGATTAATGAACTGCAGCAGGCAGAATCCATGCCCAATGGATCGCTTAACACTGCGAGCCGACCCCAGGCAAATGATTGGATATTACTCTCCAGCTTCGCGCCGCACGCCACCGCGCGCTCAACGGCAGCCGAAACATCGTCGACGATAAAGTCGAGGTGTACTGGAGTCCAGTGACGGTCGTAGTCGCGCGGCAGTCGAGCGACGGATGACACTGAATCACCAGCCGGCTTCATGAGGAGATAAATCTTTGAAGATGCCCCCAGCATCTCGGCGACGGAACCTTCGAACAGGCGCCGCCCCAAGTGAAGGCCGAGCGCAAGTCGGTAGAATTCGATGGCCGCTTCGAGATCGGGGACGTCGATGTTGACGGAAATTTCCACAGCTGTGCTCATCTAGGAATCTTAACGATTGAGCACAGGGGATCAAGATCAAGGCGGGAAACTGACGTTATTTGCTTGCAATTCTATAATACGTGCTGCGGAACAAATTACCGGGTTGAAGTCCATTTATGTACATTCGCTTCGCGGATTTTGGCGCATTCTGACGGTTTTTAGATCGTAAACGCTCTAATGCTTATACAGAACTTAGCCTGGCCTTCCTGTTGCTTAAGGCTGACTCATCACTTTTCAAAGGGGAGGTTTTATGCATTTTCCAATCGTATCGAGAACGATGGTTTTGACCAGTTTTTTACTGGCCATAGCTTACAGTCCCGCCATGGCTGAGACCGAAGTTAACGTTGACGCGGAACTGAAGCCGTGCGCGAGCCCTTGTGTCACTGAACCCGGAGCTACTGGTGAATTGGAATATGAAGCGGAATTTCTGAGTAATGGTGTGACAATCAAGGAGGCAGAGCTCAAGGCCGTTGTAAAAATTCCCGTTCCTAACAGTTTCAATATCAGCGCGATAAACGCCGGAAACCCAGGTCTGGTCACGCTCGATTTAACCCGGCTCAACCAAAGCTATGCTACTTGTACGATGGTATTAAAGAAGGCGAGGCCAACCTCGTTGACATATGTGTTGAAGCTTTCGGGCCAGTTGAAAAACGGCCAGTTTGTGTTCGGCAAGAAACTACTCGGCTTTTGCGACGTCGACCTTCTGACGCTCGATATTCAGTCCGGTATTCCTATTATTCAGGACGGCGATATCGCTTTTGTTGTGGTCAATGGCACGACCCATATCCTTTCCGCGTTATTGGAAAATGAGAATGACGACGACCAGGGTGAGAATGAGAATTAGTATTAGTTGAGCTTTAAGT
Organism: Verrucomicrobiota bacterium; assembly: GCA_003219335.1. Lineage (GTDB taxonomy): Bacteria > Verrucomicrobiota > Verrucomicrobiia > Chthoniobacterales > UBA10450 > Udaeobacter. The sequence goes on from QHOF01000236.1 coordinate 3,622, forward strand.
GACAAACGGGGAGTCGGACTATGTTGTGCGGCTCCCCGTTTGTTTATCGAAATCCGCCACCAGTTTTTCCCAGAAATTCCTGAAGCACGATCAGCTGCGAACGCCAAGACTGTCCCAAGCGCGATATTTTTCATCCGTCGACCAGCGGGGCTACCTTCTCCTGAAAAAGCGTGAGCTGATCCAGCTCGTCTCTCACAGGCCAGATAAAAACCCGCTGGACTCCGGCGGTCTTATAAGCGGACAGTTTTTCAGCGCAGGCTTCCGGCGCGCCGACGAGAAGCCGCTCGCGGAGCTGCTCGATGGGACGATTCAGCATCGGCGCGAGAGTCTCAGATAAAACTCGATCTGCCTTCATGGCTTTACCCTCTGGTTTTTACAACTCGATCAATAACGGGTGCTCAACGCCTTTCGACATCTCAGATCCATTCACAAAACTAAACGGGAAGGTATGAAGTGTTTCCAACTTGTGCTCAACGCCTTTCGACATCTCAGATCCATTCACATTCTTTTTCTTGTTTCGTGACTTCTGGGTCTTTGTGCTCAACGCCTTTCGACATCTCAGATCCATTCACCGTGGGTCAATTCGCCGTCTTCAATCAGTGGATCCGCGTGCTCAACGCCTTTCGACATCTCAGATCCATTCACTCGCTTCAAACTGTCCGATCTGTGGCCGGATATAGTGCTCAACGCCTTTCGACATCTCAGATCCAT
>QHOF01000264.1:0-4158 GCA_003219335.1 Verrucomicrobiota bacterium
ACACGAACCTCGAGCACGACGAACTGATCGAATATGTCGATCTTCCGTCGCTCCCGTTCGCGGAGCGCTCGCATTATTTGAAGGTGCGCGACCGCGCGAGCTACGCATTCGCGCTCGTCAGCGTCGCGGCGATTCTTGATGTAGATCGAAGTAAAAACGTCAAAGCGGTTCGCGTTGCGCTCGGTGGCGTCGCGCATAAACCGTGGCGCGCATCGAAAACGGAACAAGCGCTCATTGGAAAAACTGCCGACGAAAAAACTTTCCGTGCGGAAGCGGAAGCGGAGCTGGCCAGGGCGAAAGGTTACAACCATAACTCGTTCAAGATCGAGCTGGCGAAACGCGCGATGGTTCGCGCGCTGAGCACAGTCGCAGCGATGACGTAACCGAATATGAGCGCGCCGATTCAGGCCAAATCGATGGGTACGGCGGTGAGTCGCGTTGATGGCCGGCTCAAAGTGACTGGCGCGGCAAAATACGCCGGCGAATTCAATTTACCCAATCTGACGCACGTCTTTGCCGTCACGAGCACAATTTCGAGAGGTGAAATCACCGGAATCGACTCGGCCGCTGCTGAAAAATCGCCGGGCGTGCTCGCCGTCCTCACGCATCTGAATGCTCCCAAACTTGCCGAGCCGAAGAATGGTGAAAAATCGGGCGGCATCCGGATCGAGCAACGCAATCCATTAGCAGACAACAAAGTCTATTACGGCGGACAATATGTCGCCGCTGTTGTCGCTGAAACTTCGGAACAAGGGCGACACGCCGCCGCGCTTTTGAAGATTTCGTATGCGCCCGAGACGCCGGCATTGACCAAAGAAGCTGCCCAAAAAACCGAGAAACCGAAAAAGCATCTCGACGAAAATCTTCAGCAAAAGAAAGGGGACATCGCGGCGGGATTGGCTCGCACCGACATTACGAAAACGGAGCAGACCTACTCCACCCCGACCGAAACGCATAATCCGATGGAAATGCACGCCACCATTGCGCATTGGGAGGCGCCGGATCGGCTCCTCGTCCATGACGCGCAGCAATACGTGAAAGGCGCGCAGGCGATCATCGCGCAGGCATTCGGCTTGAAAAAGGAAAACGTGCGGGTGATCTGCCCGTTCGTAGGTGGCGCCTTTGGCTGCAAAGGTCCAACCTGGCCACACACCATCCTTACCGCCATGGCGGCGAAAGTCGTCGCGCGACCGGTGAGATTGGAACTCACCCGGCAACAAATGTTCAGCGGCACCGGTCATCGTCCTGAAACCATTCAGACAGTCGCGCTCGCGGCGACTCGCGATGGAAAAGTGCAGGCGATCCGCCATCACAGTGAAATGTTCGACTCGCCAGTCGGCGATTGGGTTGAACCAACCGGAATTGGATCGACAAACGTGCTCTACGACGCGCCGGCAATCGAGTTCGATCACGTCGTGCATGTCGTGAATATCGCGTCGCCGTCGTTCATGCGCGCGCCCGGCGAATGTCCCGGCACCTACGCGGTTGAATGCGCAATGGACGAGTTGGCTTACGCGCTAAAGATGGATCCACTCAAGCTGCGGCAGGTCAACAATTCGCCGAATCATCCGATGAAAGGCGTGCCGTGGTCCACGAAACATCTGGCCGAATGCTACCAACTCGGCGCGGAAAAATTTGGGTGGTCGAAACGCAAACACGAGCCGGGTTCGATGAAAGACGGAAAACTTCTCGTCGGCTGGGGCGTGGCCACCGCCACTTATCCGGCACGCGCCTTTCGCGCAGAAGTTCACATCCAGCTCAACGCCGACGGCACCGCAGTTGCAAAATCTGCCGCGCACGACCTTGGCACCGGCCAATGGACATCGCTGGCTCAAATCACCGCGGACGCGATCGGTTTGCCCTTCGAGAAAGTGAAGTTCGAGCTGGGCGACTCTGCCTTGCCGTTCGGTCCGGTCGCCGGCGGATCGAACACGACCGCGACCGTCGGCTCCGCAATCGCGGACGCAGCCGAGAACTTGAAAAAGAAACTTGTCGATCTCGGCGCGGACGCCGGCAAACCCGAAACTTTTGCCGACGCGTTGCAGCGCGCGGGAATGAAATCGCTCGAAGCTGATGGAAAATTCGAGCACGAAGAAAACGAAAAGCTCGGGTTCCAAAGTTTCGGCGCGCATTTTTGCGAAGTGAAAATCGATCCCGATCTGCCGACGGTGCGGGTGACGCGCTGGGTGAGCGTGATGGATTGCGGCCGCGTGGTTAATTTGAAAACGGGCCGCAGCCAAATTCTTGGCGGCGTGGTGATGGGCATCGGCATGGCGCTGGAGGAAGAAACCGTTTACGATCCCGCGACGGGATTACCGCTCACACGAAATCTCGCCGATTACCACGTCCCGGTGCACGCAGACATTCACGACATCGAAGTCCACTTTGTCGGCGAACCAGATTACAAATTTAATCCGATGGGCGCGCGCGGCATGGGCGAGATTGGAATCACTGGCGCTGCCGCTGCCGTCGCGAACGCAGTTTATCACGCGACCGGCAAACGCGTGCGCGATCTCCCGATTACACCCGATAAATTGATGTGAAGGATATCTACGACATCGTTCGCGAATTTCGGAAACGACGCGGTGAGCGTTTTGCACTCGCGACACTAGTGCGCGCGCAAGGTTCAAGTTATCGCCGGCCGGGCGCACGAATGTTGATCTGCGAAGATGGCCTAACGATCGGTTCCTTGAGCGGCGGATGTTTGGAAGAAGAAGTCGCGTTGCGCGCTCGCGGTGTTTTGGAAACAGGCGAACCGCTTCTGGTGAGTTTCGATACGCGCAAACGGTTCGGCTGTCACGGCAAGATCGACATCTTCATTGAGCGCGTTGCCGAAAAGTTTTTTGTCGATATTGCCAATGATCTGGACGCGCGGCGCAGTCACACGGCGATCACACGTTTCTGCAAAAACGAATTCGTTCACGAAATTCACCCTCCCATTCGCGTTTTGATTTTTGGCGAAGGGCCGGAGAGCGCGCCGATTCGAAAATTGAGTCAGTCGTTAGGCTGGCAGCCGCTCGAGATTGTCGATCCAAACTCGTTGTCGATTCTTCACGATGAATGGACGGCGGCGATTGTGAAGTCGCACAAGTACGGACGCGATTTCGCCGCGCTCCAAAAACTGTTGCCGATGAATTTGCGTTACGTAGGCCTGATTGGGCCGCGAAAGCGCCGTGATCAACTGCTGAACGATCTTCTGGATCTTGGCGTGACTATTAACGCCGGGTTTTTCGCACCCGCGGGGCTAGATCTCGGCGCCGAAACGCCGGAGGAAATCGCGCTGGCCATCGTATCCGAAATCCAGCGGGTGTTCGGAAGCGGTTCCGGGTTTTCGTTGCGCGACAGAAAGATGTCGATCCACATTCCGACCGAATGCAAAACGTCGGCGCGGTGATTTTGGCCGCGGGCGGATCCTCCCGATTCGGCTCGCCAAAACAACTCGCGCAATTCCGCGGGAAAAGTTTGGTGCAGCGAGTTGTTGCTGCGGCGCAGCAAGCAGGTTGTTCGCCCGTGGTGGTTGTCACCGGAAGCAACGCAGCGAAAGTTTCGAGCGAGGCGACCGCGCCGGTCGTTCAAAACAAACACTGGCGAGAAGGAATCGGAAGTTCGATTCGCGTCGGCGTAGAGTATTTGAGCGAGCTCGAACCCGACGTTAGCGCGATTGTTTTGCTGGTTTGCGATCAGCCATTACTGGACGCAGGGGTGATCATGAATCTGAGGGCGTTACATCAAGAGACTGGAAAAGAAATCGTAGCTTCGAATTACGCCGACACGCTGGGTGTGCCAGCATTGTTTGCTCGCTGCGTTTTTCGAGAATTGCTCGAGCTGAGGGGCGATAGTGGGGCGAAGAAGGTCATTCTCGCAAATCGCGACCGCGTTGCGGAGTTTCCATTTCCCGGAGGCAACATCGATATCGATACGCAAGCCGATTACGAAAATCTGACGAGAGAAACTTAGATTGCCTTCCACTACACGGTTTGGCCGCCGTCGACGACCATGGCGTGTCCGACAACGAATGCAGCTGTGTCCGAACACAGCCAAACGACGGTCGCGGCGATCTCCTCGGGCTTCCCCATCCGTCCGACCGGCTCCTGCGCGATTACTCTGTTTTCTCCCTCGAGCGTGCCTCCGGTGAACCGCTGCATCATCGGAGTGGCG
>QHOF01000264.1:4351-4804 GCA_003219335.1 Verrucomicrobiota bacterium
ATCAGCGGGATCTCGTATTTCATGCACAGGAACACGCCGCGGAGGTTAATGGCGACGATCCGGTCCCACTCCTTCTCGGCGAGATCAGCCGTTGCCGTCATCGCCTGTTCGGAGCCGGCGTTGTTGAAGGCGAAATTAAGACGTCCGAAAGTTTCGATGGTCCTGTCCAGCGCACTCTTCACGTCCTCGGCGTGGGTCACGTCGCACCTGACACCGAGCGTGCGCGCGCTGAGTTCTTCGATTAGGCGCGTCGTTTCCTGAATGTTCTCTTCCGAAACGTCGGCAACCACTACGTTGGCGCCTTGGCGCGCAAACGCCAGCGCCGTCGCCCGGCCAATGCCGCTGCCTCCTCCAGTTATGAAGGCAACTTTTCCCATGTAATTACCGTGGTTTGTCGTCATGTTGTTCTCCTTTGTCCGTTGTCTACGCGCCTGCAGTTTTTTGGGAATGTGC
>QHOF01000265.1:0-490 GCA_003219335.1 Verrucomicrobiota bacterium
CGCCGTTACGTGAACCCATTTACCACATCTAACCCGACGTGGATAAAGGAACCTTCCAGCAAATCGGCAAGGATCAGACCGAATGAGGCCGCTATCCACAAGATTTTTCGTGCCAAAGTACGTGAAATGTTCGAATCGGCTGCAACACAACCAGATGCTAGTCAACCTACTCGAACCAAGATTTCGGTCGCCGATTCAACAAGACTTCCTTTGGAATGTGACTCCGTGGATGCAATCATTACCTCTCCTCCGTATTGCACTCGAATGGACTACGCAATAGCAACTTGGCCAGAACTTGCGGTACTCGGTGCAACCCGTCGTGAAGTTCAGACGCTCCGCACTTCGATGTTGGGTAGCCCGCTTACTAAAGGAGTCAAACCAGAAGAAGATCCACAATGGGGCGTGACATGCAAGTCTCTTCTCCATGCAATTAAGACCCATCCTTCTCGAGCATCCGCGACATACTACTACAAAAATCACGTACAATACT
>QHOF01000265.1:509-4713 GCA_003219335.1 Verrucomicrobiota bacterium
TTTTCCGATCTTATTCGGAACTCTCGCGAATTCTGCGTGATCGTGGAAAATGCGTACTAGTCGTGCAAGATTCTTATTATAAGGACGTACACAATGATTTGCAGCAAATTACTATCGATATGCTGAAAAGCCTTAGACTGGAACTCCAATTCCGCCGCGACCATCATCTTTCCGCGACGATGGCAGCGGTAAATGCTCGCCACCGTCGGTACCGCGAGGATTCCACAGCCATTGAGAGTGTACTCGCGTTCGAGAAAACGAGAGGAGCCGAACGTGTTTGACGCGAAACTGACTCCCTATACGATCGCAGAGTTCTGTCAAGCTATGCAACGTAATGAGGTCCGCGTGAACTATGACTACCAGAGAAGCCCAAAAGTCTGGCCAGCCGCAGCAAGATCTTTCCTGATTGAGACAATTCTTCTTGGTTATCCGATGCCCAAAATCTCTCTTTATCAGATCACTGACGTCAAGACCCGGAAGACATTAAAGGAAATCGTGGATGGACAGCAGCGGTCAATGACAATTTTCGACTTTTATAATGGAAAGTTACGTCTCGATAGAAAAGCACTTCCTGCAGAGGCAGCGGGTAAGATATACAGAGAGCTCGAGGAGCAATGGCAGTATCGATTCCTTAACTATGCTCTGTCAGTGGATTTGTTCATTGGTGCAACGAAAGAAGACATTCGTGAAGTCTTCCGACGCATGAATTCGTACACCGTTCCGTTGAACGCAGAGGAACGAAGACATTCAAAGTTCCAAGGCCAATTCAAGTGGTTCGTCTATCGGCTCACGAAACGTTATTCGCAAGCGCTGGAGAACATCGGTGCCTTCACGGAAAAGCAGCTGAACCGGATGCAAGACGCGAAGCTATTTTCCGAGATCATACATGCAATGTCGAAGGGCATTACCACAACTAAGGATAGAGAGCTCACGCGTCTTTATGACGAGTTTGATAAGAACTTTGCGGAGGAAGACGCGGTCGAGAAGCGCATCGCCAAGGCTATGGATTTCCTGCTGGAATACAAGAGTCTTCACCAAGGGCCGCTAATGAAGCCTTACCAGCTCTATGCGCTTGTCTTGGCGATTATGCATTCCCAAAAGGCCATTAGCGAACTCCAAACTGCATACTCGTTCGGAAAGAAGAGGCCCTCGAAGGATAAGGTCCTTGAAAACCTTGCCCGTCTTGCCGCTGCAGCTGATGACCCGGAAAGCGACAAAAAACTCGAGAAATTCGTACAAGCGGGTGCAGAAAAAACTAACGTGGCCGAGCAGCGAAAGGAACGCTTCATCTGGTACTGCCGTGCTCTTGAAGATGACATGCCGTAGACATGAGGCCGTCCCAGCGATTTGCTCTTCTTCAATTCAGAGCAAGTGTTCGACTTCGCAAGCTACGCGATAGTGTGTCGACGGCTTGCCTATCACTCCCTTCGCCCGCTGCGAAAGTCGCAATTTCATACGCCGTTGTCGAGAGTCTCAACACTTGGACTGAATTTGTCCGCGGCTATTTTTTGTCCTGTATCTTGCGACCAAAGCGTGTTCGTGGAGGGCGGGTGGCTGCAGCCGCTTTCACTGGCATAACTTTCAATGATGCAATTGGTGTCGCAATGTCAAGGCATCGACCCGCTACACCGCTGCCCGCGAGCGGTCGCTGGCCGCGACGGGATGAGCCGATGTGGCACGACCCCTATATCCTTCTAAACTCATGCGCGGACCTTGGCTGCTCAAATCTAGGACAGATTCAGGCAGCACTCTCTCTTCCGACAAGGGTATTCGCTGATCTCCCGGTATTCCGCAATTTCTTTGCCCATAGGAACCATGCGACCGCAGCATCCGCAAGATCTCTAGCGGCATATTACAGTATTCCCAGCTACAGTCATCCAATAGAGATTCTCGCGAGCTTGCCATCCGGGCGCCCTGAGCCGCTACTCGTGGATTGGATCGACGATATACTAATCGTCATCGAGTTTCTGTGCGAATAAGATGGCGCGCCGGGTCGGAAAAGGCTTCGGTTCAAATTGACGTACAACCTCGTCACGGGTGAGAGCTTCACGGAGCACAGACAAGCGGACGTTCCCTGACAGAAAGATGGCGTGGTGAAACGGTGTCAGGCTTTGTTTCTTTAATATTCCGACGCGCTTCCGGGGATCACAGTCGCAGGGTCAGGCCTTGCGCTGACACACGCAACTTATTTTTCACGTCGCTAAATATTGCCCGGCACTATCGATCCTTGGCTGCGGCCAGCGCCTGCTCTCATTTCAAAGAGAGACGTGTATCGGACTTGCCTAACTCTACTAACTCGCCTTTCGATCCCTTCAGGGTAAGAAGACGCCGAGCGGCAACAAGGCGGCCTTCAACGCTTGATACGCTGGCTGGAGACTGCCAGCCGTTTGAATCGCACCTGCAATACCGGTCAATACAGACTGAAGTCGCATCCCGTTTGGCTTAGGCTTGCCGACCTCAGCCCGTGCTTCTTCGATTAACTCGGAAATTTCTTCGCGAACACCGACGTGCTCTCCTGTCGCAAGACTCTCCTTGACTAGATCGAGAGCACGGACCAATACGTCTCGCTCACCTGCATCGAGGCTGTAGGAGATATTCGTCATGGCCCCAGATCCAGTCTGAATAACTCCAACGGGCGAGTAAATATTCAAAGTAGTCTTTTGAGATTCTCGTAGCTCGTTGCTTTCCACACGAGCGCGCAGAGACGAAACGAAAAGATCTATTTCAACGTAAATCTTTCTCATTGCTAGACCCCAAGCAGAGGATAGCGGCTCTGCGATAACAGAACTCCCGTGTCGCTTATGGCTGGCCATGATCATCTCCAGGTCAGGTAAGGTTTGTGCTGAATATCCCTCCACTTCGCTTTGCAAGGCAACGGAAAGATCTTCTGAAGCCTTTACTCCTAGGTTGGACATAACTCTTAGCAATGCGTGCCAAGTAAGCTTCGCCCGGATCTCAACCTCCCGAGCGCAACACTCTCGCAGCTCAACTACGAACCTCCCCGAACTCAACGCGCCAGCCGTTCTAAACTGGTCCGCGAGCTGAACAACGGCCCGTTGCACTTCCTTTTTCCGATCCTCAAACTGCGCCAAAATCATTCTGCGAGCCAAGCCAGCTATTTGCGGATCTAGCATGCGATCTCCTCATGTTTCTGACGGTCACAGGTTTCGATAACATACTCTTGGTGACACTTTGGAAGATCAAACATCACTTTTCGGAGTCACATCTTTACATTTTATATTGATGGCTCCAACAAAAAAGTTTCACGTGTTACTACCGCATCTCGCCCGCCAATATTTCATTGACTGGCGACTGGTACGGCAACCTTTTCCCTCAGCTTGCGTAGCCGGCCCGAAGCCTTCGAGTCCAAATGAATCGCGATGAGCTTTCTCGCTCGTCGCCTGTTCCTCTGTGATCTTCGCTAGAAACTCGGCGTCGGTGATTAACCCTTTCGATAAGAAGCTTTGCCGGCGCGTCGGCTTGTATCGTATCACGCGGGGTCTACTTTGGTAAATTAACTGTCTTCTATAGGCGCTCCAGTTCCAACACGACTCGAGATATAGTTTCCAACCCAATAATTGGAAACCACCCCGCAAGAGAGCGAGATAATTGCGCGGTGAGTTTTCAGGAGATGCGTAGATTTGCTAGCGCAGGCAATGGCATCAGAAACGCGCGCCCGCCGCCGTTACCTAGCTGGGTGTTCGAGGGCCATGCACTGGTCGAGCGGCTTGTCAAAAGCGAGCTTGGGACCAAGCCCATGCACCGTGAAGTCAGCACGCCGGTGGGACGTATGCGCTGCGGGACGCGAGTGAGTGAAGTTTACGGGGGCGATTTGGCCAAGAAAATGAACGATAACGCCGGAAAACACGATCCCGTGGCAGAAACTGCTGAAACTTAACGTGGTCCGACCCGTCACAGGTTGGCCCCGTTCGGGCTGCCTTATGTGTTGCGCGGGCATCCGTGCGGGAGTACAGTCTGCACAAGGCTCGATAGTCGGGCGACTCAATTAGGAGGATCAAGCCATGGCTGAAAACACATCGCTGAACGAGCGCGCAGATGCCATCGAGCGGAAGATGAGCGACGAGCTCGATGTGCTGATTTCGAAATCGGCGCTGTTCAATATGGCCGACGGCAAGCTAGGCGCGACCGGCGTGGGTGCCGACCTCGCGACCAAGTACGGCAAGCATCAACTGATGGACGACGA
>QHOF01000266.1 GCA_003219335.1 Verrucomicrobiota bacterium
CGCAGATTCATACGAAGTTTCACGTGCATCGTATTACTCAGGAAATCCCTAGGCGTGCTCGGGTTTTCGGTTACGGGCCTGTCACCCTCTATGGCGCAGCTTTCCAGAAGCTTCACCTAACCTTTGCACTACCACGTCGGGCTCCTACAACCTCCAGCCCCACTTTGCCCACTAGATCGACAATAACCTCATCGGTCCTGTCGACAAAGTGGGGCTGGATTTAGCCTGTTCCGCTTTCGCTCGCCACTACTGACGGAATCTCTTCGATTTCTTTTCCTCCGGTTACTGAGATGTTTCACTTCGCCGGGTGGTCGCGATGTTCCTGCTATGGATTCACAGAAACTCGAGCAAGTGTTATCTCGCTCAGGTTACCCCATTCGGAAATCTACGGGTCAAAGCGTGTTTGCCGCTCACCGTAGCTTATCGCAGCTTACCACGTCCTTCATCGCCTATTGGCACCAAGGCATCCATGATGCGCTCTTTGTAGCTTGATCAATCTGATCTGGTCCGGCAGTTGCCGGACCGAGAGATTTTTGATAACTGAAACTCTCTCATCGTCATGCGACGATGCTTGATTTCAGACTCAGCTCTTAAAGTTGTATTTCTTACTACCCTGTATGTAGATGTCAAAGAACCAACCGTTCCGTACATTTCGGCACAAAAAAAGCTCAATCTCATGCCGACATAATCACGGGCTACCCGCCCTCGCGGGATGTCCGTTTTCATTGCCGGGACAAAATTGAGCACAATTTGCAGTCCCAAATGTACGTAGAACGCACTCCAAACTAGAGGAGTCCCGCTTCCTGCGGGATAGTCAAAATACTCGAAATTTTGTGCGCGTCAACCAAAATTGGCAGATTAAAGAAATTTCGCTTCTGCCACAACCACCTTGAACTCAGCGAGTTACACGTCGCCGCAGCGACGCGACCACTAAAGCCGTTATGCGGAGTCCCTGGTCAACTAGCGCCGACGACCAGACTCGGCATACCCGGATCGTTGAAATACCACGGAAGTCATAAGACCTCCACTGGGCGCGGGCTTGGTCATCGCGTCGGCCGTGGCAACGACCACTTTGTCGAGGAGCCGGGTGTGATCCGAATCGTAAAGGCGGAACTCGTATGTGCGGCCGGCTCGGATCCAATTTGCAGGGGCGGAACCCTGTCGTGAAGTTGCAAACAATAATTCTTGCTGGCCGTCAATGGAAACGTAAATCTTTCCGGGATTGGCCGTACCTGTGTTCCACGAAATGATAGTCCTGGCGGTCGCTTTGTGAGCAGGCACTGGATTTGGCGATGCGGTGACCATTGGCACAAGTTCGCTTCGTAGAAGGCAGAATGCCCGCTCATCCCGCTCAGGATCGGCTGGTGTGGAGTTGGCCGTTAGGCCGATGCTTAGGTACGACAGAAGGCTCCAACCCGTGCGATTGATGAGTCTTTTCAATCCTTCCTCTGAGAAAATCCAGAAGTTCGTGCTGTCGTTGTTGCATTCCTGCGGACCGAGCAAGTAAGCCATTGGCGCTTGTGAGATCTGTTGGCCGTTGTCCGTTTGCCGAGCTATGCGCGTGCTGAGGAAGCAATACCTCGCGATTGCAGCCAGCTTTTCCAACACGAAGAAAGGATTTTTTAAATGATAGAGAACTCCGAGGAGAAAGATAGCGTCATATTTTTTGCCGGAGAGAGTGAACTGCGAGTCCAAATCAACTGTTTGGATTGTCACATTTGAGCGTAGCGCCTCCTTCAGAATCTGCGCCCCTTCCAGGTGATTAAAGTTCGTAGGTTTGTTGTCGATTAAATCCACGGCCAGCCCCATTCTCTCCAAAAGAAATGCAAGGTCGCCGTCCGCGCCTCCAATATCAGCTATTTTCCCATGCGGACCTCGGCATAACTCCATCAAGTCAAGTCCCGCACTTGCCAAAAGCCGCTCCAGGACGCCGACGTTTTGCAAAGTGGGGTAAGGATACCAAAATGACTTGGGCCGGTGTGCCAATTTGATTTCCCAAAGACTACGCTCAGCAGTCATAGCCAATTCGCGAAGTGGAGACCTGGTGGGTTCGCAACTTTTTCGTTGCTGTTCTGCTTCGAGAGAGGCGGCACGGCCGCCTCGCGGGCCCTTGCCGTGCCAGAACGCCAGAACGTGCTTTAGTGTCACACCGTAATCTGGCGCAGCAGAGGGGCAGCGACAGATAGACCTAGCCGAATATTTTTGTAGTACTCGGCCCTACAGGCATCCAGTTGTGCCTGAGACTCGAGAGCGAAGCGTTACCTTACATTGGTAGCATCTTCCCAGCGGATGGCTGCGCGAAGCAGCTCGCCGAGGGAGCTGACACCGAATTTTTCCTTTGCGCGCCCGCAGTAAGCCTGCACGCGTTTCAGACTCAGGTGCAGATCCTCGGCGATTTCGGAAATCGTTCGCCCCTGGCCGAGGAGCCGGAATATTTCCAATTCGCGATCGCTTAAACGCTCCACCGGAGAGGCGCCTGCGGTTTTGGGCGAGGCGCTGAGCCGGCGCGCCATGCTGTTGACGACCCTTTCGCTTACATAAACACCGCTTCACCGCAGACTATGAGGTCACTCTGTCCGTTGATGAGATTAGTGAGCCCTTCACGGACGAGCGGGTGATCATCAACAAGAAAAATCCCACGTCTGCGGGTAGTAGCGGTAGAATGCTTTGAGTTCATATTACAAAGTTTGATTCGCTGTGATTTGGAACTTTTAGCTTACATGTCGCAACTGTTCCTTTCCGGCCATTTCGCTGGACGCTTAACGTTGCGCCAATTAGCGCGGCGCCATTGCGCATCAAGCGAAGCCCAAGTCCTTTTGAATCTGACAGCTTGTCTGGAAAGCCGACTCCATCATCTTCGATTGCGAGCGTGAGTTCGGACCTATCCATAAATACGCGAATGTCGATTTGCTGCGCGGCAGCGTGTTTTGCCGCATTCATGGCTGCCTCCTGAGCAATTCTGTAGAGCTGCGTTGCAATGACCGAATCGCGCACTGGAATTGATTCTTGCCCGTGAAAAATGCAGTTGATCCCGAATCGTTCGCTTATGTTCTCGGCAAGGCCCTCCAAGGCTACGCCCAAGCCATCTGCTTCCAGCTCCGGCGAAAAGAAACCCCGCGCCAGATTACGGGTCAGATCGATCCCTTCTTCGACGTAGTGCACGAGCTTCTGTTGCTTCGGGCGCCGATTTGGCGGTGAGTTTCTCCTTTAACACCTGGGCCGCTAGGGCGGTGCCTGTTAGGTGTTGGCCGAGCCTGTCATGGAGATCCTGTCCCAAGCGCCGTCGTTCACGGTCCGCCACTTGCGCGATTTCCCGGTCCAGCCGCTGGCGCTCGGCTACCTCGCGCTGTAAGGCTAATGTCCGTTCCTGGACGCGCCGGTCCAATTCACCCACCAGTGTCCGCAGCTTGGATAACAAACCGGCAAAGAGCGCATAAGAGACAAAAGCCATCCCGGCATTCCAAAAGCCGAGAGCAGGGATTCCAGCTGCAACGTCTGACAGGAGCGACACGGCAATGCTGATAACGGCAATTCCAAGAGCGGTAAGCAGGCTGCCAAACCAGGCAGCCAAAGAAATCGGTAGAAGATAAAAGAGAAGGAGCGACCGCTCGTATCCGGTCAGGTAATCGATGTATCCGACGATCGCCACAAAAAAAAGGCATGCGACGACTAGAGCTTTCCGGGAAACTCTGAAGGCAGGAAAATTGCGCAGATTTGCGATAATGCTGTCGAGCTTGGAACGGCTTGGAATTGTGTCGCCAGGTGGCTGCATTGTTTTTATAAACCTGTGACCGAGCAAGAAATACCAGGAAAAATCCTAGCCCGTTTGCACCGACTGGCCACTCGAAACTTTGTTGTTATTTTTGAGATGCGCATTTATGAAGCCAGGCAAAATCTTGCTCCCATTTGCGCACGTCGGAAAAAAGCTGCGTGAGGTCCCGCGTGTCGGATTCTGGAGTGTCTGCGCGAGTTGGAATTTTTCATTCATTCGCCAGGAAGCTGTCACGTTGCGTTTGTAAGGTCATCAAACACAATGAGTCTCAATGCCGGCAACCTTCCCAACTTTGTACATCATCGCGGGGGGTTCCAATGATGCAGCCAAGACCACTTTGCGACTGGATTTCCCCACCCTCATCATTTCCGATTATTGTGCCGCTTCGCTAACGCCAACTTTTGCTTGCCCTACGATTTATTCTGTCGCTCTTCTGACGACGACTTTGGCGAGAAGCCGAGTATGGTCTGAATCGTACAAGCGGAACTCATAAGTTGAACCTGCGCGGATCCAATTCGCAGCGGCGGAACCCTGGCGTGAGCCCCCGAACAATGACTCTTGACGATTATCGACAGAAACGCAGACCTTCCCGGCGGAGATACTTGCTGTGCTCCAAGAAATTGTCGTTTTGCCCAGTCCGTCGCCAGCAGGAACCGGATTTGGGAAAGCGCTAATATCAGGCGCGGCTTTGGTGACGAAAACGACGCCCGGCGTAATTAGTAAATTTTTGAACTTTGATCTCCGCCAACTGGCTTTCTGACCCATCGCGATGCTGGCAGCCCCTTGTTCGTCCACTAATTCTTTGATGAATCCGACCATCCCGTAGGAATCACACGGGACAGGAAGCTTAATCCGCCTGCTAAAACGTCGCGGTAGCATCGATCGAACGCAGCCTAGGATCGAAGCCTTCGGATCGAATCGTTTGCCGTCAGAAAAATCGTCCAGGTAGCCCGTGCCCCAATCTTCGATTGCATACAATCCCCCCGGTTTTAGATGATGATCGAACAGATGCCAGAAACTCCTTCTGGTCAGCTCGCCGATATGCGAGGCGTCGTCTATGATAATGTCAAATCCGTCCGGAGCGGTCTCATTAGCGACTTTCGACAGAAACTCTTTATCTGCTTGGCTGCCCGCGAAGACCTGAATACGCTCCCCACGCTGGAAATGTTGCGGCAGTTTTCGATCGATGCCAACGATGGTTCCACGAGGGAAGTAGTCGCGCCATAACTTGAGCGAACCTCCTTGGTAGACACCAACTTCCAGGAGCTTTATCTCTTTATCGATCCATGGTGCCGTAATCGCGTCGTACACGTCCAGATAGCCGAGCCTAATCTTATCGGTTTCGTATGCGTCCAAGTTTAATCGTTTGCTTCGCATGTGCGGCTAACGTGTTGCTCTAGGCATCACAACTTTGTCGAGAAGATGGGCCTGCTCTGAATCATAAAGGCGGAACTCGTATGTGCAGCTTGTTCGGATCCAATCACACGGGCAGAACCTTGCGCGGAGTT
>QHOF01000222.1:0-5711 GCA_003219335.1 Verrucomicrobiota bacterium
CTAAAGCGACAAAGTTCGGGAGTCCATGAGAACTTCCGGCAGCCTCGCCTACTGCTGCTTCGGTTTTCGCGGGCCTGGTGCCGATGCCGCCCAGAGCTATGCCGAGCGCAAAACAAACCACGCCGATAACCGCAATTAATTGAATCCTTACCCTCTTCTCTAACGCACTTGCCATATATCGTACCGCCTTCATTCGATCGGAGCGCATCCTCTTGTCTGATCCGAGTGGTCGCAGAAACCGGGTTACGTCCGGAAGAGGATGCTGTGTTCTAGTTACAGTGGAAACGCAATTGACATGCCGTGATCATTGAAGCGGCAAGATGGTGAGAAGCCCAATAGATTGGATGGGAAACCGTCCTTCATTGAGACAGAAATGCGCGGCAGGTGAGGCGTTGTTGCGAGCAACAAAAACTTCATTGTTGGGAATCTCTTATCACAAGAAACAGTAGCCAGCGTTGCTGTGTGCCAGAGTAGACTTCGAATAATTTGGCAACGGTAATTCACGCGTAAAGTCCGCGTCACAGCATGGCGCGGGCGACTCGGCTAATACCAATCATCAATGCCGCTAGCCGCATATCGATTTTTTCCCTAGTCTCCTGGAGCAAACATAATTCTGATTCCGCCTTTGCCGACGAGATGCTGCGGAGCACGGCCCGAAGTCTCGCAGTGCCCCTTCTCTCTAAGCCCTTCTCGACGGACAACTTTTTGGACCTAGTAGAGAAAACTGCCCGTCAGTAGCAGTGATTCATCTTCTTGGAAAAAGACTGCGATTCGTATCTCCGCACCTAATCGAGCTCAATAAGTTTTGCATTTTCTTGAAGAAGGTTGAGTGGCGCCGCCAGCCGCAAGGACGCCACAGCGCGCGCACATCTTTGTCTCGCGGGCAGATGCCCGTCAGAAGCAATCACGTTCTTTTCCGCCATCTCTTTGCTACGCACAAACCACCTTTGCTGATTCCTAATAGTTTTTTCGTGATTACCGACCCACAACATAAATCTGAAGTTTGGTGGCATAGGAATTGCCATTCTGATCGGCAGTTAGTCTCTTTCTACGCAACACGACGACTCTAAAAAATTATTAAACGTTTTCAAAAAAGGAGGAACGATAATGTTCGACAATGGATCGTATCTAGCGAAACAGTTTAAGTTGAGCGGTCTGCACGGCATCTCAGATCAGACAATGGAGATGCACTTCAAGCTCTATGAGGGATACGTGAAGGAAACCAATCGGCTCATGGAGAAGCTTTGGCACTACTCGAAAAACGGGCACGTAGATCCCGGAGAAATGGAAGTCTATTCGGAGCTCACCCGTCGCCTGGGTTTCGAATACAACGGTATGGTGTTGCACGAATATTACTTCGGCAACCTGACACGAATTGGCTTAGGCGACCCGTACCGTCTTTCGTCCTTTTATCGGGCGGCCGAAGCTATGAAACCTGGAAAGCCGACTTCGTAAACAAAGGCAAGATGCGTGGCGTGGGCTGGGTGATTTGTTATCAGGACCCATCCCGTGGACGGCTGACCAATCACTGGATTTCATTGCACGAGATCGGCAACATCGCGGGATTTCGTCCGGTGCTGGTGATGGACGTATGGGAACACGCTTTTTTGCTTGATTACAAACCGGCTGAACGTGGAAAATATATCGATGCCTTCTTCGCCAATATCAATTGGGACGCCGTCGAGGAGCGACTACAGATAAATGCCAGCGCGCCCCAGCAGCTTACGTCTTGAGCGCTTTTTTCCCGTGAATCATCGACGGCGCTAATCGAGGGTTGCGAAGGAAGAAAAAGTCACGACTTCGAGCATCTTCTTTCGTGACTGCAGGGAACACAGACAGTGGTGACAAATGGCCTCTCGGCGACTTGCGGTTGGTGATTGCGTTCGAATTCGGGACGGGCGAATCGGTCGCGTCCGCGCCATCGAGCAGGGGGAATACCGCGTTCGAGTACTCAGGAGGACAAGCCCGACCCATCAATTCCTGGTCCTCAAAGCTGGACAGCTAAAGCATGTCACCTGCCCGAAAGGCTGGCTGAGCCCTGAAGGTTACCGGAGCTATCTCAAGCCGACATTGGCGAAGATGCGGCAGCGCCAGCTACCAAGAGGCATGCGTAGAGCCCTCGACTCGATCTGCATCAGATCCACTCATATCAACAGGGATGAGCCTTGTCGGCCGGTATTTGATCGGTTTCCGTCTCGTCCCATCACGATCTCCGATTCAGTGGCTTAGCAGCACGATGCAAATGAGAGTAGTCACCTTTCACAATAGGAATTCCATTTTTCATTGATTGTGACGCTCCCGCATCAGATTGATGAGGCTTCCCGCCAGAACCATTTCCACCTGTCGTTCTGTCATCATATGCACCGTGGCGTAGGTTTCTCCTTTCGTTTTGTTGATTACCTTCACTTGGTTTCCGTGACGGACAGCTTCACGGAGGCTGGATAGGATGAGCACATCGTTCTGGTTAATCTTTTCCCAGTCAGCCGGATCGACAAAGGTGAGCGGCAGAATCCCGAAGTTGACGAGATTCTGCCGATGAATGCGGGCGAAGCTTTTGGCGATGACCGCTTTGAGCCCCAGATATCTCGGTGCGATAGCAGCGTGCTCGCGGCTCGATCCCTGGCCGTAATTCCTGCCGCCAACGATGAAAGAGCCGGACCGCGCGCACCGGATAGCGCGGTCGTGATAAGTTTCATCGATCCGTGCAAACACAAACTTGCTGATGGCGGGAATATTGCTCCGATACGGAAGCACCTGCTCGCCAGCAGGCATGATCTCATCAGTGGAAATATTGTCCTCGACTTTTAAAAGGACCGGCCCCTCTATCGAATCGGGGAGCGGATTAAACGGCGGCAGCGGTGCGATATTGGGTCCCTTCTCAAGCGCGACTTTTTCTCCATTCTTTGCAGGCGGGACCAGCATGTCCGTATTGATGATCAGCCTCTCCGGCTGCAGGAACTTGGGGGATTCCATCTTTAGTGTGCGTGGATCCGTGATCACACCGGCGAGCGCCGAAGCCGCAGCAGTTTCCGGACTGCAGAGATAGACCTGATCTTCTCTGGTGCCTGAACGACCTGGGAAGTTGCGCGGTACGGTGCGAAGACTGATCCGACCGGTAGCGGGCGCCTGCCCCATCCCAATGCACCCGTTACAGCCGGCTTGGTGGATTCGCCCTCCGGCTCGAATGAGCTTGCCCAACAACCCCATCTCCGTCACATTTTCCAGAATCTGGCGGGAGGTAGGGTTAATATCGAAAGAAACTCGGTCATGAACTTGCTTTCCATCGACGATCATCGCGGGAATGGCAAAATCCCTCAGTCCGGGATTCGCTGAAGATCCAATCATAGCCTGATAGATCTCGCGGCCCGCCACCTCACGCACCGGCACCACATTTCCCGGACTACTCGGTAAGGCAATGAGCGGCTCAAGCTCAGACAAGTTGATCTCTTCGTGTTCATCATGGTCGGCACCCTCGTCAGCGACGAGTTCCACCCAATCTCCACCGCGTCCCTGAGACTGGAGGAAGAGCTTGACCGCCTCATCCGAAGGAAACACGGAGGTAGTGGCGCCCAGCTCGGCTCCCATGTTGGCAATCACATGACGATCCATGGCGCTCAGGCGGTCCAAGGCTGGGCCGTAATATTCGATGATCTTGCCAATACCCCCATCAACGCCATGCCGGCGTAGCATTTCGAGAATGACATCCTTTGCACTGACCCAATCGGGTAGTTCGCCGGTCAGCTTCACGCCAAGGATTCTTGGCATCTTGACGTAGAACGGCTCGCCGATCATTGCTAGAGCCACCTCCAACCCGCCTGCCCCGATCGCCAGCATGCCCAGCGAGCCGGCCGCGCAGGTGTGACTGTCCGAGCCAAGCAAAGTCATGCCGGGAATGCCGAAGCGCTCCATGTGTACCGGATGGCTGACGCCATTTCCAGGACGGCTATACCAGATGCCAAATTTTTTGCAGGCGCTACGTAGAAAGAGATGGTCGTCGGCGTTTTTGAAATCGGTTTGCAGCAGGTTGTGATCCACGTATTGGGCAGAAAGCTCGGTCTTGACCCGGCGAAGCCCCATAGCTTCGAGCTCCAGCATCACCATGGTTCCAGTGGCGTCCTGAGTGAGAGTCTGGTCAATTTTAAGACCGACTTCCTCACCCGCTTCCATTCGGCCCTCAACCAGATGACTCTCGATCAATTTTTGCGTTACATTTTTTCTCATGGTTTCACCTCCATTACACAGATATCCCGGAGCGTTCGGCGCACCTGTTTAGTCTTCCCTGAATTCTCCGGCTTGACCCTTACCTGAATTAGTCATTCAGCGACTACATCGCTCGCCTGCACGGAAAGTTCTCACCATCCGGAATTTTTCATGTTTTCGCGCTAATCCTCCTATTTTGACCTCGGCAAATGGCCGGAGCGCACCCGACAACCCAAACTGATTGACGACAATCTCCGCCAACCTGAGTGCATCCCGGAATTCCTTCGATCCGTCGCTTGCCCAAAGTATTCTCGTGATCGGCATAAGTTTTTCTCCTCCCTTTTTTGCTTCAACGATACCTGCTAGATCACAAGTCGGGGAGCGTGTAGCGAGCTTCGAGATTATGTGAAAGCGACAGTAACCGGTTGATGGAGTCTCACTTGACCTGTCTTTAGACTGATGTCGAGCAACCCCTCGACCAAAGGGACAAAGACGAGTTATAGAGCATCCAATGTTGCTTGAAAAAGCGCTGGACTAAAGACAATATCAGAACGTGTTGAGCACCAACACGAATCTCAAGTCTCTTGCTGGCTCCGCTTCTTGAATGAAGAGATTTGTATCGCCAGCCAAGCGCCAAACGCAGCAATTAGAATAATCAAGAGAATGGCTAACACTCCAACCATAATCCCCCCGCCCACTACTAAAAACAGGTAAAAAATAATCTCTATAAGGAGTAATAGGCGGTCGAAAAAGTGATGATTTAGGTTTCGCCATGATTTCTTCACCGGTAAGTAAGTTCTGCGCGGCTAACAATGATAATCACCCGCTGCTTCCGGCTGATATAGGATTTCTTTGACTCTAAACCTCTTCAACCCTGCCGGCACTTTCCACTTCACAGTATCTCCAACTCGATATCCCAGCACTGCAGTCCCAACGAGCGCCAGGATTGAAATCTTTCCATTCTTGGAATCGGCCTTGGCAGGAAACACCAACGTATAAACAACCTCTTCTCCACTATCCAAGTGGCTCAAGCGAAACGTTGAATTCATTGTAATAACATCAGTCGGGATCTCCTCAGGCTTGACGATTTCGGCTCGATCGAGCTCGTCGTCTAATTCCTCGAGATACCGTACGACCCGTTTGTCCCAGCGCTCTTCGGCAAACTTGATCAGCCCTTTCAGCCGCTTCATGTCGAATTCACTGATATAGATTTTGTTTTTGATTGACACAGTGTCCTCTACCGTTTTTTGTTTCTTTTTCTTTGCGCTCTAACACGTCGAATAGGTCAATGGCTGTCCCCAGCCTAATTTAAAGCCTTTGTAGAGCCTTCTGACCGACGGCCTGCGCTTCTTATCACGCTAGACGACCGAGAACCGACTTCGATTTCCTTTTCGCTTCTCGGCGCCAGGCTCTGTCCCAAGTCAACTAAAACGTCTTCTTTGTCGACCCGGACTCTGTAGCTCCTAAGATGCTTCCCTTCCGGCTGCGTAAGACACTCGCCGGTGGGGACA
>QHOF01000222.1:5762-8814 GCA_003219335.1 Verrucomicrobiota bacterium
CCGTCAAAAGGACAAGAATCCTCGATGGTATAAAAGGCTCCATCGGAGTTAAGAACAGCTATAGACAGACCCTCCACAAAAACGACTTTCCCTCTTCCTCTCTTTACCTCGCCTACGTTAGCAACCTCGATAAATCTTTCCACTTTTTCGCTCTCCCAGATTAGTGATGTTTTCACCAATTCGCCTAATGACGGAAAGGCATCCCATTCAGGCCCTTCCTGATGTGTTTTTCCCCGCGACGGACCTCTCTCCCACTACCGCGCAGGTACGTAGAGACCTTCGCCAACCTCCGTTAAGTGCGGAGGAATGGCCAGGACCGGACAGGGAGCGTTTCGAATCACTTGATCCGTCACGCTTCCCAGAAACGTTCGTGATAGACCACCCCTTCCATGAGTGGCCATGATGATTAAATCCACCCCTTCTGTCTTTGCCCGCTCCACGATGTTCTTATCGGGACTGCCAAGCTCTACCCTTTCATTAACCCTGACGAAGCGAAGTAGATCAGAGAAATTTTGCCCGACAAACCGTGCCAGATTAACTCGATAGGTTTCCAGGTGAGTTTCCAGAAGGTTAGAAACCTCGCCTGCGGGGAGCCAGTGCTCCTTAATTCTATCGCTTAGTTTCCGTATCTC
The DNA here is from genome assembly GCA_003219335.1 of Verrucomicrobiota bacterium. Lineage (GTDB taxonomy): Bacteria > Verrucomicrobiota > Verrucomicrobiia > Chthoniobacterales > UBA10450 > Udaeobacter. Next base: position 6,395 of record QHOF01000222.1, read on the forward strand.
ATCTACCGTAACCACATGGTAGATAGTTACTTCAGCCGCATGGTCTCTAGCCTTATTGAGCGCGTAGCGAACACCCGCCCGCGAAAGTTCTGATAAATCTGTTGGCGCCAGAATTTTTTTGATCATAATACCTCCCAAATATCACGCGAACGTGCGATTGGATCTCACGAAGCTTTCTGCATAACCTCAGTCTGAGATTTTCTGTTTTTGTAACTAACTTTCAGACTCAAGCTAGCCGCATAGCTTCTTCCAGGTCGGCCTGTGATATCTTCGAGCCCACTCGATAGCGACGAAAAACCTACGTTAGATCCCGGACGATAAGCTTAGACTTTTATTCCGCCCCAGGGCCGATTTACCGTGATTTCAGAACAAATTTACTTCCGGAGTGTGCACACAGCATCTTCCAGAATTGCCGCCATGAGTTTCGTTTCTTACGGCAGGGCGGGCTTGCCGAGGACGTCGGGATACTCTGCGGGAAGAACCACGTCTCGTTGAAGTGCGAAAAGTAACTCTTCTTCTCATTGAGACTGACTTGGTCTTAAACATCACTGGATATTTCCACAGCATTCTGTCTTTCTGGGTGCCGCTTCCTTACACAGCAACTTCCATGCCTGAAAAGGTGATATAGATTCATGACCCGAAGACGCAAAACAGTAAGAAGAAGTGAAAGATTTTTATCTTTTTCAAAGCGCTGCTAAGTGCATCCACTACGATGAACCTAAAAGTGAGACAGAAATGTGTGCGCCATGTGGCATTATCGCCAGGGTTTCTTGGAAAATGCCAATCTCCATGTCCATCCAGTAATTCACCAGTGATTCACTTGCTACGCCAATCAATATGCCGTGAGGCTACTTACAATCAGTACCCCGGCTGCACAGCAGGAAACAAGGAGACGCATCAGAACACACTTTTAGCCATAATCTCTACACAATCAGATTTGACATTTTTACGGGCTTTCTTATGGTGGCTTGTTTCTAAGTCACAGCTTGAGCATCAAGCGCTTTTTCCTCCTTTTTCTTTGGCACGGACTGTGCGGTAGCTGTGTATGACGAGAGGCAACCTGCGTTGTTCACAACGGTGCTCTGATCTTACGCGACCATCTAGTGGAAGCGACAGGCTGGCCGCCGTCGCGGGAAGCGGAGCTACATCGCAGTGTTCGAAGACGAGCCCGACCATCGAGCAGACGACAGAGGTGAAAGGAGCCATTCATGCCAGAACACGAACAGATCTATCCGCAGGCCACTCGGGAGTTAGTCGAGCAGCGAAACCGTCTGGCACCCGGGCCGGCCGAGGCCTTCCGAGCCTTCAGCAAGAGCGTGTTCGCTGAAGGTGCGATCCCTGCGAAGACGAAGCAGTTGATCGCGGTTGCGGTCGCGCATGTGACGCAGTGCCCATATTGCATCCGCGGCCATACCAGTGCAGCTCTGCGGCATGGGGCAACGGCCGAGGAGATCATGGAAGCCATCTGGGTCGCCGCGGAAATGCGCGCGGGGGGCGCTTACGCTCATTCGGCCTTGGCTCTGGATACGATCGCGCACAACCAGGCAAAAAAAGAATCCATAGGTTAAGCCTTAATAGCAGAGGAGCTCATCATGTATCGTTTCCTTTTTTTCATTGCATCTTTGTTTCTGACTCCGGTAGCGTGGGCGCAGCCGGTCACCTTTGGCGCTTCGGTGCAACTCACCGGGCCGGTTGCCAACACCGGGCGCTATTACAAAGACGCCTACGAATTCGCGGTGGAGAAGATCAACGCCGCAGGCGGCATCAAGATCGGTTCGGTGCACCAGAAGATCGCGCTGAAGATTCTCGACAACCAGTCGGACGTTAACCTGAGCGTGCGCCAATATGTGCAACTCCTGGCGCAGGACAAAGTGAACTTCCTGCTGGGACCTTTCGCCAGCAATTTCGTGCTGGCGGATTCGTCGATTGCGGAGAAGAGCCGGGTGCCAATGGTGCAGGGGGGCGGCGCATCGGACCAGATCTACAGCCGCGGTTATCAATACATCTTCGGCACGCTACCGGCGGCAAGCAATTATTTCGGCAGCACGATCGAGGCGATGACGAAGCTCAATCCCAGGCCGCAGACCGTGGCGCTGCTTTATGCCGATGATTCGTTCGACGTGTCGGTGGCGAAGGGCACGCGCGAGTTGCTCAACAAAGCCGGCCTGAAGACGGTGATCGACGAGCGCTACAGCACCAATGCGTCGGACTTCTCCGTGCTGCTCTCGCGCATCAAGAGCGAGAACGCGGATGCCGTGCTGGTCGCGGGCCATGAAACCGAGATCCTGAACTTCATCCGTCAGGCGAAAAGCCTCGACGTGAGCCCGAAGCTGTATTCGTTCACGGTGGGCGTTCCCAGCGCCGACTTCCGCCACGCGCTGGGCAAGGATGCGAATGGCGCGAGCGGGATGACCGCGTGG
>QHOF01000223.1 GCA_003219335.1 Verrucomicrobiota bacterium
TCATTCTTTCTCCGGTTAAGCTTCGCCTCCGATCTTTTTATCGAAGCGGTGACAACCTGTATATTGGACTTTAGTCCAATAGAAGGAGAATTGAGACCTTGAACGGAATTTCGAAATCCGAGAGAAAGGGATTCACGGAACGAACACCGGAATGTAATAGTCCACAGGGCAAGGGATCCGAGCCAAGCGAGTTGCTGGCGCTGTTCACTTGATCCACCCCTCTTGCCGGTAATAGCCCTCTATTCGTTCAGCCAACACCCGCGCGGTGCGCTTCATTCTTATCGTCCCATCCGCCGGTCATAAGCCCGGGAGATTCGACTCGCCAATCCCGGGTCGGCTCCTCTAGGACCGCGAACACCAAACTCCAGCCGCACGTTTCCGTCCGCCTGCGTCCTGACGTAGATGGTGATCTCCTGCTCGCCTCTGGTGCCGGAGATCGTGCCGCTCGCTCTGTCTTGCGAGTTAATCCGGACGCCTTCGTCCTGAGCTGCGTCGATCGCCGCGTTCCAGGCGCGATCGAAAGTGCTCGGTGCGGGGGCGTAGGACGGAGCCGGCTCCGGATTTGCGCAGCCGCAAACCAGGATGATCGCGGCCGCAGCTACGATGATTAGGACAAGTGAGTCAGTCCGGTCGTGGTTTGACATAAATTAACTCCTGTTCTGGGGATCGCCGGTCGTATATATTCTCTGATGCTTTTCTTTTCAATCCGCATTCTTTACTTCTTAAGCGAGTGTATTCTCCGATGATGGTGTTCAAGTCAACCACAGCTTGACCCAAGGGATTAAGTCTATTCAGTCCGGTCGCGATCAATCCACGCGTTGATCAGTGCGTCGGCTACGGCCAGAATCACCGGGCCGACGAAGATACCGATAAGACCGAACGCGAGCAGGCCGCCAACTACGCCGGCAAAGATAAGGAGCAGCGGCAAGTCTGCGCCCCTCCTAATGAGGACCGGGCGCAGAAAGTTATCCATGGTTGCCGCCAGAATCGTCCAGACAAGCAAGAATGTTCCCCAAGTCGAGTCGCCGGTCCAGTAAAGCCATCCAATTGCACATCCGAGCACCGGGATAACGCCGATCTGCGCAATGGACAAAAGGAGCATCGCTGCAGTGAGTACCCCGGCGAAAGGCACGCCGGCAATTACCAAGCCGAGACCAGCAAAAATCGTTTGGGCAAGCGCGGTCACCACGACGCCGAGGGCAACACCGCGGATAGTTTGACCGGCGAGCTGGACTGCGTTTTCTCCGCCTGAACCTGCCAGACGCCGGCCGAAGCGGACCAGCCGCTGTGTCGCGACCTCGCCATTGGCGTACATAACGGCAGCAATAATAACCGTCAACGAAAACTGCGCTAACAACACGCCGATATTGCCCACCTGGGCGACAAACCATCCGATAAAGATCCCGGCGTAGGGCGCCGCTCTCACGGCGACTTCATTTATTCCCGCAGCCGCGACGCGTTCCCATAACTCTACCGCCTTCGTGCCGATGAATGGCAGATCGGCAACCCACTGAGGGGCAGAGGGTGTTCTGAAGGAGCCTAGCGATTTTACCCATTCGACGATCTCATCGACGTTTGAGACGATCGCGCCGATCGCAAAAGTCAGCGGCAAGACCAGGATACACAAGAGAAAAAGCGTCATCACCGTGACCGCCAGTGCCCGCTTACCCCAGAGCCACCTTTGCAAGCCAATCATCAGAGGCCAGGTAGCTACTACGATCGTCGCAGCCCACACAATTGCTCCGAGAAATGGCCGCAATATCCAAATCGACGATCCGATCAGCGCAACAATGAACAGCACTGCGAGCACGACGCGCGTGATGTCGCGTTGAATTTCAGCCACGGCCAAAACCCTCCATCTGTTTCTATCCACTGACCCAGCGGATCTCGAATGCCTTTGACGCCGCTACAAGGCGCAGCCGGACGAGTTCGATTAACCCGACGGCAACAAGCATTTTGCCCCGAATGGTTCCCATGGGTGCTCAAGCGAATGTGATTGTTTACCCAGCAGGAATCGTTATAACCGGGGCACCTTGCCTGCCTTCGGTCTCGGTGAGGGTGAAGAGAAACATAATAAAAGAGAAAAGTCGTTTGGAAGCAAAATCTTTGTCATCGATCCAGTACCATTCTTGACGATATGACACGGCGACAAACGCATCGCCCGGGCTTTGAGGAGAGCTAGCAATTCTTATAAGCGGCGCCACCGAGGTGCCACGAACGACTTCCAGCGCTGGTGTCGGATATGTCCGGCGTTCCGTGATGTTGACGGCTGGAACATCTATGTAGGATGACAGATCGATGAGGATTTCGAGCATGGATCGGGTGAGGATGGCGATTTCTTTGTCATTGGCGGCCACTGAACCGTAAACCACGCTGAATTCCGCCGCCTGAGGATCGAGACCCAACAACCTACGCACTTCGGCGCGATCCGCCTCTAGGCCTGGTGTGGGCTGCTTACTAAACACGATCAAGGTGGCAGTCCGCTCGCCAGTTTTCTGCACCCGCATGCCGAAATCCCCGGAGAGCTGAATATTGCGTAATCTTTCCACCAACGGATAAAATTCGGGGTCGGCCTCGCGCATTCGCGCTGATCCACCGTAACGGCTGGATATGCCATTGATGCTATGCACGCAAAGCCGCAACACTACATCGACAGGATAGCCAGCCTGGAGCAGATTCAAAATCGCAGCCGGTGGAATTGGCGTCATCAAATTACGCGCAAACCTCTCGCCGCTTAGAGGCGAGTAAGTAATCGTGGGCCGATCCGTATATTTGCCCAAACTTGCCCAGCTGTGCAGCGCATTATAAGGCCAAGGGAGTTGATTATTCACAGCCCAATTGCCCGAATATCCGATCGATCCTTCAACTGCATACTGATTAATCACTGAAGCGACATCGAGAAACACCGGCGCATCGCCGTACCGAATCTTGACCAGATTGAGCAACATCTGAGATTTCCATGAGTCGGAGATTGCCGCGATATAATCAAATCGATCTCTCGCGATCGTGCCCGGACCGATGCTCGCGCAGCTGCTCAGCTCGAGCGAAAGCAAAATCAAAAGTGACAATATTTTCCACTGCATCTGTCTCTCCTCGGGGACCAAATTATGCCGTCAACTCTGGGCGAAACGTTTTCAGTTGGCAGACCGCCGCGTGGATGATCGTTTTCATCTCAGTTCTGAAACGACCGTCGGTTCCAGATGCGCCCATCGAGCCAGTAATGACAAAAGAGGCCGCCGATACCTAGCGGCGCCAGCCATGGAATTGCGAACCAACCACCGACCATTGCTCCTATGAAAGCGATAACCGGCCACTGGACGAATGAAGCAGCAAACCCTACCTGACTTCGTCGCACGCGGCCAGCGTTGCCTGAGGCTTTCGAATCATTCTCTTCGGTTACAAAGTCCAGACCAGGTTTTTCCATTCCGTGGAGATTTCCTGAACGCCGGGCCAGAGCGTAGGTGAAATAGAGATATTGCACTTCATGGTGCACGGCGAGAACGAACAAAAACGAAGCATTCGATGCGCCGAGCAAGTAACCGCTGCCAAAGGCAACGACGTGCGCAAGAACCACCCACCACTCGCCTGGATGAACTTCCCTCCGCACATGTTGTGTCGTATCGATCAGCCGCACGCCAGAGTTGTGCCGTAGCGTCCAGGCAAGATAGGCAATCACCCAGAGCGCCGCGGCAATGCCCACGGTAGAAGTCATTTCTGCGCCGATGCTCAGGGCGATATAGGGTTCGCCATCATATTCGGTCGGCGCCAGATAAGTGTAAGCGAGCAAAGACGCCAGCATCGGCAGATAGATGGCTCCGCGGAACAAAAAATCGTGCGCCCGCGACACCGGCCCACCCACCCCACGCTGATAAAAGCGGGCCACCCCGAGACTCTGTCGCCCTCTGTGCCAGACGGCGGCGTACATGGCGATCGACGTGAGCAAAATCGTTTGGCCGCTCATCGAAAGAGCGCAGGTCAGCGCCAGGATGAGCAGAGGGATCATAAGCACATCGCCTCTCCGATGGCGCCAGAGCCGCCGCCGTATGATCGCGTCGTAGGTT
>QHOF01000224.1 GCA_003219335.1 Verrucomicrobiota bacterium
GAAAAGCAGCTACGTAAGGAACGCCGGGAACGTCGTAAGCACGATGCCTCCGCTTCCGAACAGGCGCAGAAAGTCCCTGCTGTTCGTAAGAGAGCTGCTTCAAAGTCTCGGAAACGGCCACGCAAACGAAAGAGAGCCGCGACGAAATCGAAGGCAGCAGCACAAGATCGACCTGCCTTCGCACACCGCTTCGGCATGGCAGGCAATCGGAGATTCAGGGGCAAATCATCCAGAGATTTGAAACTCGTTCGTTTCCCAATTGACTCATGTGCTCCTGCCCATTTCGACCTCTCGGTTTGCCCATCTATGTCGCTCGCGTCACAGCGGCTCCATTCGCAGATTTCCGGAACCCTGATTCCTCTTCCTGAATCTGTGCGAATCGGGCGAAGAGCATCTGCGGATGAAACAAGTTCGTTTCGGCGAGGCGCCGAAAGCAGCGCGCGCGAAGCGCGCGCGCTCCCCGGTTCAACGCGTGCAAGAGCACGCGGCGCTCGGCGTTCGATACAATCATGTGAGGAAAGGGGTTGTTGTTGCGGTCGGGCTTGCGGTCGTCGGGTTGGTTTGGGCTCTCCACGACAAGCACTTCTCCATTCGGCGCGGTGAGGACAAACCGCGGATCGCGAAAACCACTGGCGCAGAGTCCGATTCTGAATCCGGCTGGAAGGCCGATAACGTGCGCGCGGTGCAGATGAAATTGCGCGATGGTGGGTTTTACTCCGGCGAGATCGACGGCGCATATAACAGTGAGCTGGCTGCGGCACTGACGCGTTACCAGAGACGCAACGGACTGCCGATCACCGGTCAGCTCGACGTCGATACGAGCAAAGCGTTGGACGCCAAGCCGGCGGTGACGACAAGTCCAGCCGATCTCACGAAGCGTTCCGAGACGTGGCGGCGGTTGCGCAAGGGCGAGCAACAAACCCTGGCCAAAACCAATGCGCAAGAGACGTCATTGCCTGGGACCGAGCAATCGAAGCCGGAGATTGCGGCCGAAAGTTCTTCGGCGGTGAACGTCAGCACCGAACGGCTGCGCGATTATGTCGGCGCGTTTGTGCTCGCCGGGCTGGATCCGCACGTCGGCGCAGAAGCGGATTTCTTCGCCGATCGCGTCGAGTACTACGACCAGGGCGTCATGAGTCACGAAAAGATCCGCCAGGATTTGCGGCGTTACGCGAAACGCTGGCCGGAACGGCGGTTCTGGCTCGCCGGCGACATCACGGTCGAGCCGGAGAACGGCAACCGAGTCCGGGTGACGTTTCCGCTCCGGTACGAGTTGAGAAAAGGCACGAAACGTTCGTCCGGCAAGATCGACAAAACGCTTGTGTTGGAACCGGCTGGCGAAGATCTCCAAATCGTTGCGGTCAACGAACGCAAAGCCGAGTAGGCCCTGGACTATTTTGGAGGTTGATCTTGCGGAGCGGGCGTAATTGCTTCGTCCCGGTCAACCGGCGGTGAAGCTTCAGGCGCTGCTTCGGCGGATGTAGCCGCCCGGCTACCTTCGACTGGTCGCGCAGTTTCAGATTCAGGAGGAGCCTCTGCAGGTGTTTGCGATGGACCGCGCGTTGCCGCGTCTGTTCGCCGCGTCCAAATGCTGGATCGCGTCGATTCCGCTGAAGCGCGCGCGCGCCAGCCGCGGGACTCGGCTTCATCCGGCTTCCGCGTGGCCGATTTATGGTCGCTTTCTTGCACACTGGGCTCACCTTCAATCAGCGCGTCGTCTGGCACGACGATCAGGTCGTTGCCTACGTGCAGATCGGCATCAGCGCGGACGTAGCCGTGAATTCGAGAGCGCTGTGGGTTGAAGATGTTCTGCAGTTTGCTGCGGACGCCCTCCCCGACGGCGAAGCCGATAATTGTCCCATCCGCGCCGTTGATGAGCATGTCGTCGATCGAGCCGAGCAATCGTCCGCTGTGCGTCACCATTTTGTGGCCGATGACGTCGGACATGCGCGGGAGATTATCGAGATCAGGGGACCGCTCTTTCGTCGCAGATCCACGCACCGTTATCGCGTCAGGCCCGATTGAATGCAGAGCGGAAGCGGGAATTACGCGTCGCGTTCCGCCAGTTCGGACAATCGTTTCGCCATGCACGACGACAAACCCAGCCACGCGCTCACCGTCACGTTGCACGATAATTTCCTTGATTCTGCCGAGTCGCTCCGCCGCTTCCATGTCGATGACAGCCCGCCCAACTAGTTGACTTCCTTTAATCATTTCCAGCTTCCTTCTTCGCTATTCCATTTACACGCTCAACAGCCGGTCGAAAAACGCGCGGTAACGTTGCAGCGCAACGCGCAAATCTTCCGTCGAGACATTATCGCCGCGACCCCACTGCCCTTCGAGTTTCGAGCGTTCATCGGCGAAGCTGCTGGCCAGCCGTTTAATGACGTCAGCCACGAGCGCGTCTGCCTGCTCGACCGCGCGGCGCGGTTCATCCACGAACGCCGCCTGGATCTCCGTCCAACGATTGCGAAAATTCGTCGCTTCGTTCTCCGGAAATAACGGCGTTGGCTTGTCGATGTCGGCCGGTTTTCCTCTTGTTCCCTCACGATTTTCCAAGTCCCTGGCCACTTCTTCGGTGGAACTTGGCCGATCGCTTCGATTTTCGTTGCCGGCAATTTCCAACGCCGGCTGATCAGTGTTTGTTTCCATATTCATCGCACTTCCTCCTTGCGTGTTGCTGGTTGTGCTGTGTCCAGTAATTCTTCAAATAGCGAGCGATAGTGGACCATCGCCTGCCGAATATCTTCCGTTGTCGCCTTGCCGGCGTTGTTGCGCAGCGCGATGTCGCGCGCCGCGCGGTAATTGCTCACCACATTGGGGTGATCCACCGAAATGTCTGCCGCCCGCTGTTCGAAATCCCCCACCGGGTAACCACGGGCCTGCATCAGTTCCTTCACCAAGATGTCCGCGTCGGCGGCGGCTTGCGATGGCTCGTCCACGAACCGCGCCTGCGCTTTCTTCCACGATGCGGTAAAGCGCGCCTGCTCCTCGGGGGTTAACGAGCGAATGTCCAAACTGCGCACCCGCCTCTCACGCGCGACCAGCTCCGCCTCCGCTTTCCGTTGGTCCCCAAGCTCACCGACAGCGCGCTGGTATTCAGGGCCGAACCTCTTTTGCAACGCCGCCGAACGCCGCCATTGCCAGAAGAGGAATGCTCCCACCGCGATCACGACCACGATGAGCACTAAGAGCAGTATTGTCGTCGTATTCACTAGTTGTTTTTAGTGTCCAGAATTTCCAGGGCAGCCTCCACAAACGATTCGCAATTGCGATCGCGTCTGCGTTCATCGAATATCGGAGAGTGCGCTGTGTTCGAGCCGCCAGTCAGGACGGCGATTGAAATTTGCGCGACCTCGGTGCACGCGCTCGTTTACATGCGTCAGCACGCAGAGGCGGCGGCGCGCGCGATGGATTTGTTGCTTCAGAAATGCGAGAAGGACCTACGATCTGCATCGAAATCGGCATAAGATCGACAATTAAACATTTGGCGAGACGCCGACTGCCACACGCGAGACGCGTGCGCTACCCAGTTTGAAATCCATCGCCGCACGAAAGAACTTGCCATTCCCCGTCCATGATCCTCACGGCGTCGGTAGCGGCTGATCGAATTTTTTCGTAGGGGCGGTGTCCGGTTTGGCAAAGCGCATCTGAGAAGCGCCCCCCCCGCAAGCACTTGGGTGCTTGATCCCGGTTCCAGGGGAGAGATAATGCGACCGTGCCCAGCACCGATGCAGCGCACGAGGTCACCGACGTCGAGTTCGACGCGGACGGGACGCCGCAAAACAGTCAAAGTTTGTTTCGGCGAGGCGCCGAAACTAGGTCGCCGCGGCGACCGCGTTGTGCGGAGCCTTCAGCTTGAATAGAAAAGGCGAAAATTCTGGAGCGCGAAATGTGAAATGCGCGGAGGGCGTCCAGAAGTTTACTTCATCCTACGAACGACGCTGACTCAGAAATCGATACCAATCGAAATCAGTGACCGCGATTGTCCCGAGATTTGCCATCGGCGCGCATTGTAAGGAGAATCAGCCAGCGCCGACAATCAGCAAAGTTCGCTTCGGCTAGCAGCCGAAACCAGCAGGCTGGCAGCCTGCGCTCCCTGATTCTCTGCCGTCACCACGTCGTGGTAGTTGATGATGTCATCGATTTCCATTGCCTGTGTTCTCAGTCCTCGCGTGAGTGAGAATCCAGCCCGTGCACGATGTGCAGTCCGACCAGCCGGGCTATAAGCACAGCCAGATAAAACTGTCCCATCACTGCCTCGAGTACAGCCATGGTTCGCGCGGCGGATGAACGCGGCACAACATCGCCGTAGCCGACTGTGGTCAGG
>QHOF01000225.1 GCA_003219335.1 Verrucomicrobiota bacterium
GAGAATCTTATGGGGGTGGATCTCCTGGAGGGGCGTGTGGCCCAGGCGAAAAGATTGTGTTCTTCGCATGTCAAGATACATCGCGCGAACGCCGCGACCTTGGACTTTGCCGATGCAAGCTTTGACCTTGTGTTTCAGGGAACCGTTTTCACTTCGATTTTGGATTCAGAGCTCAAAGCGCAAGTCGCCGCGGAGATGATCCGCGTGACCAAGGATGACGGACTTATTCTCTGGTATGATTTTCGCGTCGACAATCCCTGGAATCCGGACGTCCGCGGGGTGAATCGTCATGAAATCCAAAGACTCTTTCCCGCTTGTCGGGTTACGCTTCGCCGGGTGACCTTGGCGCCACCCGTGGTGCGTAGGCTCGCGCCTTATTCCTGGATGGGCTGCTATCTCCTGGAGAAAATTCCATGGCTTTGCACTCACTATCTTGGTGTGATTCAAAAGCCGCGGCAGTAGCTAGCAGGGATTCACCGCAGAGCCACAGAGGACACAGAGATTTTTTTTTCCAATTATCCCCTCCGCGTTCTCAGCGCCTCAGCGGTGAGATCATAGTCAAATTTGTTTATGCGTAGCCAAACATTATCGATCAATAAGCGCCGTCCGGTGCGGCAAAGTTTTCTCCCGTTCCATTCGCCGGTGATTGCGGAAAACGAAATATCAGCCGTCGTCGAGGTGCTAAAGTCCGGCTGGTTGACGACCGGAGCGAAGGTCCAAGAGTTTGAACGAAGCTTTGGCGAGTTCATCGGTTGCCGTCATGCTGTGGCGGTCAATTCCGGAACCGCGGCTCTTCACCTCGCGCTGGCGGCGATTGGAATCCAACGGGGGGACGAGGTGATTCTCCCGACGATGACTTTCGGGGCAACCGCGGAGGTGGTCCTTTATTTCGGCGCGAAACCCGTCCTCGTCGACTGCGACCCCGACACCTTGAATATGGCTCCCGACGGTTTGGAGGCAGCATTCAATTCTAAGACCAAAGCCATCATTCCGGTTCACTTCGGTGGCCAACCTTGCGACATGGAGCGCATTCTGCGATTTGCTCGGGAACATGATCTAAGAGTCGTCGAGGATGCTGCGCATGCGTTACCCGCCTACTATAGAGGTCGCCCGATTGGCGGCATCGGTGACATTACCTGTTTTTCATTTTACGCGACGAAAACCATCACCACCGGCGAGGGGGGCATGGCGACTACGGCAAATCCAGGGTGGGCGGACAAGATGCGGATGCTCAGCCTCCATGGTATCAGTCACGACGCGTGGAACCGCTACAGCGCGGAAGGTTCTTGGTATTACGAAATCCTCTGCCCCGGTTACAAATACAATCTCACGGACATCGCGGCCAGTCTCGGCGTCGAACAGCTAAAGAAATGTAATGCTTTCTTTGAGTCGAGACGGCGGATCGCCGCGGCGTATCATGAGGGATTTGCAGATCTACCAGAAATCAAAACTCCGGTGTGCAAGCCTGACGTGCAGCACGCTTGGCACTTGTACGTCATTCAGCTCGAGCTCGAACGCTTGAGTATTAATCGGAGAGACTTCATAGAGGCGCTAAGGCAAAAGAACATTGGCACTTCGGTGCATTTCATCCCGCTCCATCTGCATCCGTACTATCGGAATACGTTCGGCTACCGACCTGGAGACTTCGCCAATGCCTCGGCGGTTTTCGAGCGCATCATCTCGCTTCCCATCTACCCTAAAATGACCGATGCGGATGTCAACGATGTCGTGGAGGCGGTGCGGAGCATCGTTGAAGAGCACCGCCGATGATGAAGCGAATGTTCGATATTGTGGTGGCTGCGGCGGCGCTTGTTGTGCTCTTCCCGCTCCTGGTTTTGAGCGCGCTGCTTATCAAGTTGGATTCGCCGGGGCCGATTTTTTTCAAGCAGGAGCGAATCGGCAGAAACTTTCGTCCTTTTTGGATCTACAAATTTCGCACTATGGCGCAGGACGCTCCTGCGCGCGGCGGTCTCGTTACTATCGGGGAGGATGCGCGGGTCACCCGAGTCGGACGGCTCTTGCGTAAGAGCAAAATCGACGAGATTCCTCAGTTGACCAACATTTTAAGAGGAGACATGACTTTGGTCGGGCCACGCCCGGAAGTCCGTCAATACGTGGAACTGTTTCGGCGCGATTACGAAGAGATCCTCCAGGTGAGGCCGGGATTGACCGATCTCGCCTCTCTGAAATATCGGGATGAGGCCGCGCTCCTGGGAAAAGCCGCCAATCCCGAAGACGAGTACAGAACACGTGTGCTACCGGACAAGATCAGGCTGGCTAAGGATTATCTTCGCCGATCCTCGTTTCTTTTCGACCTTGGTTTGATTTTGAAGACTCTGTTCAAATTGTTTGACTATCGGATGTCATCCTAGAGAGACTGGAGTACTGGAGTGATGGAGTAATGCATTTAAAACCCGCCTCTTCAATACTCCCATGCTCCAAAACCCATGGGTTTCCGTTAGGAGATTGCGTGATTGCCTCTGACACAAGGCGGGCCTTGATATTCCGTTCATTCGGATTGAACCCCTCCACGGACCGGCTGACGCTTAGACTGAAGGAGCTGTGTCATCAACGGGTTAGGTAACATGATCCAGCTTACGTCCTTTTCCCAGGCAGTGGGGCGATAATAGATTAGGGCCTTCGATGAATTCATGGCGTCGAGTTTCTGCCAATAACATTCAGCCATACTCTTCGGCGCGAGCCTTAGAGGCAAATCGAGCGAATTAATTCCATGCCCCACGGACGGTCTCTAAAACGTCCTACTCAGGCCGTGATTCTTGCCGGCGGGCGAGGGACCCGTTTAAAGCCGCTGACGGATACCCGGCCAAAACCGATGGTGGAGATCCAGGGCAAGCCGTTTCTCGAGTACCAGATCGAGCAACTGCGGGAGCAGGGATTCGAGCGCGTGCTCTTGTTGTTAGGTTATTTACCGGAGGTCGTTCGCGACTACTTCGGCAACGGTCGTCGCTGGGGCATCAAAATAGAATATTCCGTCACGGCAGTTGAGGACGAAACCGGCAGGCGTATAAAGTTCGCCGAGCCGTTTTTAGATCCGTGTTTTCTGCTGATGTACTGTGACAACTATTGGCCGATGCAAATCGATAAGATGTGGCAGCGGTTCAAGAGTAGCGGCGTTCCCGCCATGATTACCGTTTACAGCAACAAAGACGGGTACACTCGGAACAGTGTGCGTGTCGAGCCGGATGGTTTCGTCTCCATCTACGATAAGAGCTGCGTGCACCCGGATCTCAACGGGGTCGAAATTAGCTACGCCATTCTCAAAAAGGAAATCGTCCACCGCCTGAGTGAGAAAAACCTTCTCTTTGAGACGACGGTTTATCCATCGCTGGCGGAGCGAAGAGAATTGATCGCGTTTATCACCGATCACCGCTACTTAAGCGTTGGCGCGCACCCTCGACTCCCTCTGACCGAAGATTTCTTCAAGGGAACAAAAACCGTGATTCTGGATCGTGACGGCGTGCTGAACAGAAAACCGAGCCGCGCCGAATACGTCCGTCGGTGGCAGGAATTCGAATGGTTGCCCGGCGCCTGGACGGCTCTGCGACTGCTTCGCGACGGTGGCTATCGCGTCATCATCGTTTCAAATCAAGCGGGGATTGCGCGCGGCGTGATGACCGAGGCGGACCTCGCTGAAATTCATCAACGCATGAGGGAAGAAGTTGCAGCGGCGGGCGGGAAGATCGAAGCCATTTACTACTGCCCGCACGATTGGGATGCCGATTGCGAGTGCCGCAAGCCGAAGCCGGGAATGTTGTTTCAGGCGCAGCACGATTTGAATCTTGATTTGACTCGAACCTTTTTTGTCGGTGATGACGAGCTGGACGGAGAAGCTGCCGACCGAGCCGGGTGTCTGTTTGTCCAAATTTCCGAGGAGAGACCGCTTATTGAGTGGGTGCGGCAGCTGCTTAAGGATGAATCACCGGAAGCGGAGGAAACTCATGAAAAAGCGGGTGTTGCGTTACCGGGCGTAACGGTCACATCGAATCGGTGATGGCGCCTCTGTCGTTCAGGCGGGTTATGAAGTCGTCGGTCTGGATACGGGATACTTTAGCGAGAGTACATTGGTGCC
>QHOF01000226.1 GCA_003219335.1 Verrucomicrobiota bacterium
CGAAGCAAATATGTAAGCGAACGGCTCCTCGGTCGCGGACACCAAATGCAGTTTGGTGGTGTAATCCGGGTGCGAATTCTTGTCCGTCGGATCGGTGCTGGCCTGCCATTCGTCGAGATTGGTGAACCCGTCATTGTCCGGGTCCTGATCGAGCACGTCGGCATCTTCGATAGGCAACCCGTATTTTTCGAACCACTCGTTAGGTACGGGCGGATGCACCTGGGTGTTTTTCAGCGTGGCCGGCAGGCCGTCCGCGCCGATGAAATGTTTTTCCGGGACGAACAGCCCGGAGCGGCTGCTGGATTTCCATTGTGCCGGATGCTGGAGCTGCTCCGCGGCCTGATCGAGCTCGACTGCGACGGCAGGCGGTGACGCAGCTTTCGCCCGAGGCGGCTGCTGCGCGACGAGGCGGTTGCCGAACTCGATGGCGCTCCACCAGATGGCGATGGCGCAAATGAAAAGGAACACCCCCGCGCCGATGAGCACCGCGCGATCGTAATTCGCCTTAGCCCAGTCCAACACCTTCGCCATGGCTAATCATTAACCACGAATCCGCCACGGCGGACAAGTTTCCACCAATGGACACCAATAATTATAGGGCGTTTCTGTGAAACGCCACGGCGTCGGCCGCGGCGGACGCCCTACAATCTGCCACGGCGTCCGACAAAGACAGCCTACATTCTGGCGTTTCAGATTTCCTTCGTCATTTGTCATTCGTTCGTCATTCGTCATTTCGTCCTTCGTCATTCTCCGCACATCCAGCACGAGCAAGAGCAAGAGCAGGAATAAGAGTAGGAGCAGACAAGCTAAAAAGTAAATCTTAACATTTCGATGGTGGCGGAGACTTCGATCTGCTCGGTGCCGACGATGAAGGTCAGCGCACCGGGTGCGCCTTCCTGGGCTGGAATCGCCTGCGCGCTTTGCCGCGCCGGCGTTGGGCTTGCAGCTCTCTGGCGCGGCGGGCCTTTGTCCTTTTCGTTGTGCACGTAAAGTGTGCGGATGATGAAAAATTGCCCGGTGGAACTTACGATTTCATTCATAACTCTCCGCGCCGTGCCGGGCGCGGCCTTGAAGCTGACATCGACCACGTTGCGCTCGATCAATGCCGGCGCGGGAGTGGCGCCCGGTTTCGCCAGTGCGCGCGCGGCCGGCGCCTTTCGGCCAGGCGCTGGAGGCGGCGTCGGAGTCGGCTTGGCTGAAGCCGGGTGTTCTTCCGGCAAAGGATAGCGGCGAAACGCGGTCACGGCGTCCACCTTGGCATCGAGCAAGATGCTGATGAGCATCTGGATTTGAGAAAGCTCCTGCCCGAGCAATGGCGCCACGGCCGTGCCTGGCATTACTCGGGCGAATTCATCGAAGCCGAGCTGAAATCTGTCCGGCAATTTCACGTTGTTCACGCGCGCACGATCCAGCGTGGCGACGGTCGCCTGGCGCAAACGCGACTGAAATTCATTGGGCGCAAGCGGCGGCGCGGCGGCGACCTCGGTTTTCAGCTGCTCTTTGAATTTGTCCAGCGCGGCGGTGTAGCTCTTGAGGTAGCCCTGCAATTTGCGATCGTTGGCGTCGTTCGGAAACGGATCGAGATGCGCCAGCCGGCTCTGTTCCGCTGCCGCCCGGTCGAACGCTTGTCTCGCACCGCTCCACGCGCTCCATCTCCAGAAAAGCAGAGCCGCAGCGAGCAACACGCCAATTCCACAACCAACCAGCAGCGTGCCGAGCTCACGATTTTGTTGAAACCATTTCATGGAATTAACCACCCGCCTCCGCCAACGCTACGGCGCGCAGGCGAATGAGTCGGAGAGCGGCGCTGCAGCGAAAGTAACTTAGGCTTCCAGCTCGCGACAGGACGGACTCGCCGTGGCGAGCCTGACAGGTCGTGCAGGCTTCCCAGTTCGCTGTTCGGACGAACTCGTCTCGTGGCGAGCCTGCTCGTTTGCGACCAGGCAGAATGCCCGTTCGACGAGACAGGCAGGATGCCTGTGTTACCTTCGTAAGACAACGGTTTCATGGCAGTTTCACCGGTTTGCGCAGCGGGAGTTGAAGCTCGTACGGGAACGCCCATTCGGTGTCGTTCGGAACGGAATTGGATTTGATGACGCGTTCGGGTTTCTTTATGTCAACGACAAAAAGCGGCGACTGCGCCAGGTTGCGAAGGTAATCGACGACGATCTCCTGTTGTTTTGGATTATAGAGGTACAGGCCGCGCACTATGATGCCGTCGATCACCGGCCCGGCGGCCGCGGTCTTCGTCTTCGGTCCGGCAGGCGTTGGCGCAGGAGTAGGCGCAGTTTCACCCGCGCGTTTTTCCGGCGCCCCGAGCAGTTTCCCTCCGGAAGTCGCGGCAAGTTCAGTGATCCAGACGTCTGCCTCGGGCAGGCGGGTGTTTAACTCTTCAAGAATTTGCGGCCAGAAGTTCCGATCGTTGACTGCCGCGATGAGCGGAGTGGCGGTGTTGTCCAACGCGGTGATTTGCTTTTTAACTTTGTCCAGCTGCGCTTCCGCCACATGCATGGTGTCGTTCTTCTGCCCCATTAGCTGCGCAGTTTGCTGCGCGACCTGGGCCGCCCGCGTGTAGTAAGCCGACCAGCCCAGCAACGCGAGGATGACGCATGCCGCAGCCGCGATGAAGAATGGCCGGCGTTTTTCCAGGTTCTGTCTGCGAACGACGCTGGCCGGGAGCAAATTTAGCTCCAGCGGACAAACGGTCACGCTGCGCAACGCCAGACCCACTAATTCCCCAAGCAAATGCGCCGAATGCGCCACCTCCTGCGCCCGCGCGGAATCCAACACGGCCACGTTTTGGAGCGGATTAAAAAACTCGATCGGCAGCTGGAATTTTTCGTTGAAAAACTCGCGCATGTACCGCATGCCGGCGCTTCCACCGCTAAGGAAAATGCGGTCCGGCTGGCTTCCCTGTTGTTGCGCGCGGTAATGCGTGATGGAACGCATCAGTTCCGCATGCAGCCGCGTCATGGTGGCGCGCACGATTTTTGAGGCGCGGGCTGAATCCGTGTCCGCCGGCTCGGTATGCGCGCCGGCCAAACTGACGAAAGCGTCGCGGCTCTTGCGCAATTCAGCCTCCGCGAACGATTCGCGAAATTCCCTGGCGATCGCGGCGGTGATGGAGCTGCCGCCAATGGGAACGCTACGAGAAAAAACTTTTCCGGGTTCGATAAAAAGAACGTTGGTCGTGCGCGCGCCGATATCCACCAGCAAAGAGCAACCAGGGACGTCGCTATAGTTATATTTGAAAGCATTGTAGAGACCCGTCGGAGCGAGGCCAATCGTGTTCGCGTGCAATCCGGTCTCCTCAACCGCGGCATTGATGGCTTCGAGATAGTCGGACTTCACCGCGACAATGACGACTTCGATGTTCTCGCCGGCTCCGCCACCAACCAGCTGGTAATCCCAAACCACTTCATCAATCGGGAAAGGCACATTTTGCCGCGCCTCAAAGCCGATGATGCGTTCGATCTTTTCCGTGTCCATTACGGGCACCTTCACGAAGCGTACGAAGGCCGATTGCGCCGGAATCGAATAGTTGACATGGCCGTGTTTGATGTGCAGCTCGTTCATCATTTCGCGAACGGCAACGGTGATTTGCGAGTTGCGCGCCTCCTCGCTGGCCGGCTCAGGGGGAATTTCGCGCAGCCGATAGTTCACCAGCACGAGGCCGCCTTGGGCCTGCGTCCGAAATTCCGCCAGACCAATCGTCTGCGACCCGATATTGAGGCTAATGAGACGCGCCGGTACACGCCGGTACAGCCATCGTTGAAATTCCCAATGCCAATTCTCTAATACAAACCAAATTTCAACAGCTAAATCTTCAGCGAACCAGTGGCACAAATATTGAGGAAGAGGCCGACCACGCGCCTTCGTCCCGCAGTCGCGGGACTCCGGCGCGGCAGGCGGATGACACGGATGATCAGAGAATGACCAAAGACGTGTAATTAGCGCCGAAGGCGCGGTGTCACCTCGAAGTCCGCCACAGGACGGATTCGCCGCGGCGAACCTGGCGGATCGCCCCAGGGATTCGTGAAGTAAGAAAAACGCCAGCGCTGAAAGCGCGATTCACTTCCGCATTAAAAAAGGAAGGTGCCTCTAACTCGGCGCAGACAGGATTGTCCGCATCACAGGGCAGGCACGGCGTTGATTTCGACAGCCATCTCTGGGTTTAAGAACCACCTGACTCGCGCTTTTAGCGCTGCGTTCTATGGATCATCGAATTCCAGGGGCGATGCCCCAGGCTCAGATTGAGAGAACGCCTTTGGCGCTAAACGCCAGTTGCAATTCTGGGTCGCGCTCGAAATGAAGCGCAGCGACCCTCGGCAAGGGTCGATCAACGAAATGGCACTTCGGAGCTGGAGCTTGAGATTTGGGATTTCTCAATGGCTCACCTTTGGCCATTGAATGAGCGGAAGCGCACTGTGCGTCCGCTCGACTCATCATATTCGGTGCCCACTGTGATCTGGAATTTGTCATTGCCGACTGTGCCCAGAATATAGCTCTGCATGAGGTCGCCGCCGCCTTTGCCGGTCCATCGCCCGTATAGAATCCCTACTTCGCCGCCGTAATAAAATTGATCGGGCGACGACACCATCATCCCGGACAAATCCTTTCCATCCGTTCCGAAATTCTGCGACCGAGAATCAGAGGCAGCGCTTGCTCTTCGTGCTGGCGCTGCCTCGAAAGTATTCCGGCCCAAATACGCAGCGGGAAAGAGATCAAGCGACGCCATGCCGATGTTGGCCAATGCGTTCTCGCTCACCAGCTGGCCGCCGTCCGACCACGCTCGAACCGGTCCTTTGTGAAACAGAAGAGAACTATTTGCGGCGCTGAAAATTTTTGGCCGATAAAAGTTCAGCTCGAAAGCGTCGAACAAACCGGCAGAGTGCATTTGTTTGATCGCGCGACCTTCCGCTGCCCCCGGCCGACTCGCTTGCTGCGCCGCGACTGGAAAGCATAAGCCAAATAAGCCCAGCGCGAGGAAGAGTGCGCGCCTCATCATGCCAGAATTCACAACCAAATCCCCGCAAACGCCAGTAAAATTTGACAAAAATGACGAAATCCTAATGTCGAATGACGAAAGAATGCCGAAGCTCGAAAGCACGAACGGCTCCGGCGCGCCAGAGTAGCGCAGACTCCTCCGCCACCGGACGCGTTCGCTGCGCGGCGAACAAGTCTGCTGTATCCCGGGTTTCTAAACCCGCAAGTTGCACCGGCTCGTATCCTTTGCCGATTTGGAAATCGGCGATACAGCAGGTTTGGAAACCTGCGCTACGGTGATTCGGTTATAACCGTTACATCGTTACAACGGACATCCTATGTAACTCTTGTAACTTTTTTAACGAATTACCGTGGCGCAGCCAACGACTCCCTAAAATATTCGATCGTCTTTTTGATCCCCTCCTCGAATCCGACTCGCGGTTCCCAGCCAAGGATTTCTTTTGCGCGGGAGATATCCGGCTGGCGCACCTTCGGATCGCCCACCGGCAATGGTTTGTATTCGATTGTGGATTTCGTTCCTGTGATGCGAATAATTTCGTCGGCGAACTCTTTGATGGTCATCTCGCGTGGATTACCCAGGTTGATGGGCTCGTGAAAGTCGCTCATCGCGAGTCTGAAAATCCCATCGATCAAATCGGAGACGTA
>QHOF01000229.1:0-319 GCA_003219335.1 Verrucomicrobiota bacterium
TGGTCGGTCCTTGTGTGAAAGTCTATACGACAGCGAAAGCGGATCTCGCCTCGCCCAAAGATGGATTCGCCCTGCTGAGCGAAGATCAGGTCACTGCAAAATGGGAGGTTCCGCCAAAGCTAATCGGTGATGTGCTCGCGTTGACCGGCGATTCGGTCGATAATATCCCCGGCATCGGACTGGGCCGCAAAACGGCCGCGGCGTTGATTCGCGAGTTCGCCGGGTTGGAGCCCTTGCTGAATAACATCGACAAAGTGAAAAGCGCGCGAACTCGGGAGAAAGTGGCTAATGGTCGCGAGCAAGTTTTGCAAAACCGAAA
>QHOF01000229.1:394-6770 GCA_003219335.1 Verrucomicrobiota bacterium
AATCGAACCTGACTACCCTGCTCTTATCGCAGCAATGGAGAAGTGTGAGTTTAAATCGCTTCTTCAGGAGGTGCGAGACGAAGCCGCTCGGATTGGAGCTCGCAGCCATGGTCAACTCCTGTAGTTGATCGCACAGACGATCTCGACAGCACACTTCGAAAGCTGGCGCGTACCCCTTTTTTCGTAATCAGTGTCAGGAACTAGCCTCAGTCACGGATTTTTCGTAAAAAAGTTCGAACAAACTCCGCGACCGGCTGTCAAAACTAACAGGTTAAGGCGATTCGGGCGGTAGCACGATTTTCTTAGATTCGTTGTTTCTCCTTAGCGTGCGCTGCCCGAATCTTTTCTTTGTCTGATCGCGGACAAAACGACCCGGAGATTGTCCATTTCGGTTCGCTCCCTAGCTTCGGCATATTTGTCCAAGATGGATTGCAGCGCGTTTGATAGACGCGTGTTTGACAGATCCGCTCGCATTTCGCACTTATCATGCACATTCTCCTGCGTTCATGAAGCCGGACCATTACGACCCGATCGCTGCAGCGCTTAAAGAAGACATCGGCGACGGCGATCTCACGACTGACTTTTTTGTGCCGGAGACGTTGCGCGCCACCGGACGCCTCATTGCGCGTGAAAAAGCTGTTGTGGCTGGCACCGGGGCGGCTAGGGAAGTTTTTCGCCAGGTCGATCCTTCAATGGATATCCAGATTAGCTGCCGCGATGGCGATGAGGTTGCTGCCGGTGCCCTTATGATCGAAGTGCGCGGAATGGCTCGATCGATTCTGAAGGCGGAACGCGTGGCGCTGAATTTTTTGCAACGTCTCTGCGGCATCGCAACGCTCACGCGTCAATTTGTCGATGCCGTCGGGAATGATTCGGCCAAGATCCTCGATACGCGCAAAACTACTCCCGGGCTACGCGCGTTGGAAAAGGCTGCGGTAGTTGCTGGCGGCGGCGTGAATCATCGCTTCGGCTTGTACGACATGGTGCTCGTAAAAGACAATCATCTGGCCGCCCTCGGAGGACTTTCCAGCTTTGCCGATCGAATTCGCCAGCTTCGCCAGGAGCGGCCAAACATCCGGATTGAAGTGGAAGCGGATGACCTTGAACAAGTCCGCGCTTTTGTCGAGGTGAACGGCATAGACGTTATCCTTCTCGACAACATGACGCCCGCCCAAATTCGGGAGGCTGTGGCGCTGAGAAGGAACAACATTAAGTTCGAGGCAAGCGGCGGCATTACCTTAAAAAACGTGAAGCGCGTAGCAGCTACGGGAGTCGATTACATCTCCATCGGCGCGCTAACGAACGCCGCGCGCGCGATCGATATCGCGCTGGAAATGACCCATGTTCCAGGCTGAGAGCGTGGATCGGCTGATCGCTGATGAACTGCAAGCTCACTTCGCTTGCGCCACCATTGGCCGGCAAATCATTGTGCTTGAGCAAACTGGCTCGACGAACGACGCGATTTTGCAGGTCGCGACTGGAAATACAAAGGAGGGCTTAGTTCTCTTTGCCGAACATCAAACTGCTGGGCGCGGTCAGCGTGGCAACCGCTGGGAATCGGCGGCGGGGAAAGGCCTGTGGTTTTCAATCCTTTTGCGACCTGAAATCCATATCAGCGAGTCCGGGCGGCTCACAGTGTGGGCGATCGAAGCGATTTCCGACGTGATTCGCACCGAGTTTTCGATCGAGCCGACAATCAAGTTACCCAACGACGTTCAGGTTCACGGGCGCAAAGTCGCCGGCGTGCTGGTGGAAACGCGCGCACAAGAGAAAGCGCCGCACCTGGCGATCGTGGGAATCGGAATTAACCTCAACCAATCCGGCGAGGACTTTCCGTTGGAGCTGCATGACAAGGCAGTTTCCCTCGCCATGGCGTTGGGCCGGCAGGTTGATCGCCCAAGATTTGCCGTCGCTCTCTTACAGAACCTGGATCGGATTTATCGGGAAAAGTTCGTTACAAGAGCTACAAGGTTGCCAAGTTAAAAAATCTAAGGGGATCGTCATGACCGCGGGACTAATGCAACCTTGTAACAGTTTTAACTTTGTAACGTCTGTAACCATTCCCGGTAGATGTGCGGCGAAATCTCCGATGGCTTGATCTCGCTGCGTCCGCCCCAGAAAACATTCGTGTAAGAAACTGGGATACCGCTCGATCGAAGATGCCGATCGATGGCCGCTTTGTGATCGAGCAGCCATCTTTTATCCGTGCCGTGCGCCACCGCCATGATGTTCACGTTCTGGAATTCTGGGCCGGCTTCGCGCCAGTAGCAATGCGTGAGGATATGGTGACGACTGACTTCACCTCCCGCCTCAATTTCACGGCCGGGCGGCACCGCCCAGTGGAAGAGAGCGTTGAACCGCGTGACACGCACACCGCCGGCTGACGGTTTAACGTGCTCGAGAAAAGTTGAAAACCGCCCAATGATTTTTCGTGCACCCAGTTCTTCTGCCACGCGAAAGAATTCTTCCAGTGAGACCCCGGCTTCCTTCGAGCGCGCAACCCAGGGCAAGGGTCTTATTTCCTCTGGAGTAAATTCGCGCTTGAGCGCAAGCAGGACATTCCATTCGTGCTCGCTAAGTTCGACTGGCTGCACCGGAATCATTTTTGCCGGCTGATCCGCCTTGCTGCCCGGCTCGATTGTTTTCCGGCGCACGTGTCCAACTCCGAGAGTAAAAATTCCTTTTGCCGGCATTAGCCGGAAACACTCCGCGCCGACCTTTTTTGCCAGCAATTCGCAATGTGCTTGCAACGAAAATCCCTGGGGAACCTTTAGCGTGGTCCAAAGCTTGTAATCCGATCCGGCACTGAGAGTGTCCGTCGAGCGCAGCACCACGTGACCCGAAAACGGATCACGCTGAAACATCCAATCGAACGCGGCGTCGATTTTGTTTTCGGGAACTTTCCACGCCACCAGCGCGCCCTCGGCCAGATTCGTTGCAAGCAAAGTTTGGCGGACGCGCCGGATCGTTCCCGCGCGCAACATGGCGGCGATGCGCGCCATCACAACATCCACACCCACACCCGAGCGGCGCGCGATTTCTTCGAACGGTTCGCGCGCGAAGCCTTCGATTTTGTCTTCCGAAATCGCAAGAATTCTGGCGTTGATCGGATCGTTATGCTCAACCGGCAGCATATCAATTAATCCGTCTGTCCATTCGTGTTGTCCAATCACAGGCTTCTCCGCATGAAAGCCGAACCGATTCCCAGCTCGCCCTTAAGTTCCGCAACAGGAGAGAACCGCGAGGAAATGGCAGCTCGAATAAATGCCAGATAAAATGACTGTAGCGGAGGCGTTGGTTAGCGAAAAAGAACACGCCTGCCGTGTAGGCGATACCGCCCGCTACCAGCCAAAGCACTGCAGGCAACGGAATCGCCAATGTCATCGGGCGAGCCGCAATAAGGGCCAGCCACCCGGTGCCGAGATAAAGAGTCATCGAAAGCTTCGGGTGGCGCGAGGCCCCCCGCGCGATCTTTAGGAACACGCCGAAAATCGCCAACGCCCAAACCAGTGCCAGCATGGTCGATCCCCAGATGCCGCGAAGCGGGCCCAGCGTGAATGGCGTGTATGTTCCGGCAATCAGCAAGAAGATCGCCGAGTGGTCCACGATCTGCAGAATGGATTTCCCGCGCCTTTGCGGCCACGCATGGTAAAGCGTTGATCCAAGATACAAGACCGACATCGCGATCACAAAAATCACCGTGCCGAGAAAAAAGCCGGGGTTGCTGCGGCGCGCATCCAGCAGAAGAATCGGCGCGCCGATTAGCGCGGCACAGAATCCGATTCCATGGCTGATGCTGTTCGCCAGTTCTTCGCCGGTGGATTGCGTCCATCTGAGTGAAACGCGCGGCTCGTGGTCAATGTTCATATTCGGCGCGCATCATCCCAAACCGGCGAGCCAATTTGCAACGCAAAAATGAATGCAGCACCAGGCCAGCGCTCTTGACCGCGCGGCTCGTGAGAACGCCGCCGGTCATTGCGTTCGGCGAAGGTTGCAATCAGTCTTAAAACGTCTTTCCATCGAGCTAGCGCATTCATGTCTACAACAAACGAACACGCATCGCTGAAAGCGATCTTTTTCGATGCCGTCGGGACACTGTTTTATTTGAACGGAACGGTCGGCTATCACTACGCGCTGGTGGGCGGCGAAGTCGGCCTAACGCTCAAAGCGGACCAGCTCGATCGCGCTTTTTACTCCGCTTGGAAAGAGATGCCTCAACGCGCCGCGATCGAGGGTCCGCGCGAAAACGACGACAAAGGCTGGTGGCGCGAACTCGTTAATCGTGTGCTCGATCAGATCGCGCCCTCATTGGGCGAGCTCGATCGGGATAATTTTTTCGAAGTCGCTTACCAACATTTCGCCGAAGCAGGTGTTTGGGAACTTTACCCGGAAGTTTCCGGGGTTTTGGAGGAATTGCGGCCGCGGTTTCAACTCGCCGTGATTTCGAATTTCGACGGACGTTTGCGTTTGATTCTCCAGCACCTTGGTATCTCGAAGTTTTTCGACCGCATTTTCGTCTCCAGCGAGATAGGGGCAGACAAACCCGACCCAGAAATTTTCCGGCGTGCGCTGAAGTTGATCGATCTGAAGCCGAAAGAGGTTCTTCACGTTGGCGATGATTGTGCGCGCGATTGGGAGGCAGCCGACGGGGCCGGCCTATCGACCTTTGAATTGGTTCGACAACGACATTCGCTGCGCGATTTGTCTAGGCGAAACGAGCGCACTGGGTCGGCCGGGACTCGAACCCGGAACCAACGCCTTAAAAGGGCGCTGCTCTACCGATTGAGCTACCGACCCGTGAGCATTCAGTTTCTAATAGCTGAGAGATTTTTCAATCCGAAATCTACCCCGAAAGCTTTCCGAAGATAACGGAAGCAAGCCCTCAGCTTTCCTCACAAAAAAATTCTTTCCGTGCGCTCGGCGGCGCATGATTTTTGCCGGTATGAAATTGCCCATCGCTTGTTATTTGGTCAGTTTACTATCGGTGTCTTTCGTTTGCGATGCAGCCGAGTTCGATGTGGCCGCCACTGCGACCAATCAGCTCGCCGTCGATCTTCATCGCCAGCTGGCCACAGGCGACGCCAACCTTTGCGTCTCACCGTATTCAATTGAAAGCGCGTTGGCCATGACGTTCGCCGGCGTCGATGGCGAAACGCGAACGGAAATGGCGCGGGTCTTGCATCTTCCTGAAAACGATATCGCCGTACCCGCCTCATTCGCCGCGCTCCAACACTCGCTGGAAGAAATGAGCGCGAAGACGGCCGAGCTGGTAAATGAATCCAAAAAAATCGGCGGCCCGAGCGAGCCGATTATTTTGAACATCGCCAACCGGCTCTTTGCGCAAAGAGGCTACGACTTTCGGCAGGATTTTCTGTCTATCGTGAAACAAGATTATGGGGCAGCGATTGAGCCAATCGATTTCGTTGCGAATCCCGCGGCCGCTGCGCAGCACATCAACAAATGGGTCGCCGACCAGACGCGCGACAAGATTCGTGATCTCATTCCTGCGGATGCACTGAACAAATTGACCCGGCTCGTGCTTGCGAATGCGCTCTATCTCAAAGCGCCGTGGGCGGATGCCTTTTCCGAGAAGCCAACGCAGCGGGAACCGTTCCACGTCCGCGGCGGCGCGGCGGTCGATGCCCCAACGATGCGCAAAACCGCGCAATTCGGCTACGCGAAGCGAGAAGGCTTCACCGCCGTGAGCGTTCCGTATGCCGGCGGCGATCTTCAGTTTCTCGTTCTTCTTCCCGACGACGTGAACGGTCTGCGCGCGTTGGAATCGAAGCTCACCGCGGACGCTTTGGCAGAATCCGGAAAGCTGGAAATGCATGAGGTCGATCTGCATCTGCCAAAGTGCAAACTCGAGCCGCCGACGATTGCGCTCGCGAAAACATTTCAGGCGCTGGGAATGAAAACCGCGTTTGATATTCCGCGAGGCAGCGCGAATTTCAATAAGATCGCGCCGCGCAAGCCGAACGATTATCTCTACATCTCAAACATCTTTCACAAGACCTTCATCGCCGTGGACGAAAAAGGAACCGAAGCGGCGGCAGCGACTGCGGTGGTGATGATAAGGGCAACGGCGATTGCACAGCCAAAACCGCCGCCGATCGAAGTGAAAGTCGATCGGCCATTCGTCTATGCCATTCAGCACGTGTCCAGCGGCGCGTGTCTGTTCCTCGGGCGCGTGACCGATCCGCGATAAATATGGATATCGGCACGCTGGCAAATTTGGTCAATGCCATTGCCGTCACAGCAGGTGTAATCTTTGCCGCGGCGCAAATCAGTTATTATCGCCGGCGGCGGCGACGCGACGCGATGCTCGAGCTTGTCCGTTCGTTCCAGAGCCCGACCTTTTCAAAAGCGCTACGCC
>QHOF01000229.1:6831-7290 GCA_003219335.1 Verrucomicrobiota bacterium
TGCCACATGGGAGACGATTGGCGTCTTGCTTTTCCACGGAGAATTTACCATCGAAGTTATCGATGATTTCTTCAGCGGGCCCATTCTGATCTCGTGGCGAAAACTGCTGCCCTACACGACCGATCTGCGGCAGCGTTACCATCGCGAGACCTGGTCGGAATGGTTCCAATGGCTGGCAGAACGAATGATGGAACGCGAATCCAAGTCACCGCCGGTCCCAGCCTATATCGGGCATCGCAATTGGAAAAAATTGTAGGCCATCTGTATCAGACGCCAACCTTCTCTGATCGATAGCTTAATTTGCCATGCACAATGCGCGCCGCGGATGTGTACGGATGCGGCTCGATTTTGTTTGCGCCCAGAATGTGCATCACTTCAATCCCGCGCGCTTTCACGTAATCTGCGACCAGCGAGCGATGGCAGCGCCACCAGACCGCTTCCGCACACATGATTGCAGTC
>QHOF01000229.1:7440-15709 GCA_003219335.1 Verrucomicrobiota bacterium
TTTCGTTTCCCGCCCAGCTCGGGGAAATGCTCGTAGCGAATTCTGGCTGCGCCTAACGATTTTGTGAGCGTTTCCTTATTGAACTGCGGATAGCGCTTTGATCCAGGCCACGATCGTACATCAGCTAGCAACTTGATCTCGTTCTCTTTCAGCAAGGAAATGAAGATATCAATGCCGCGCGTCGAATGACCGATCGTCCAGATTCGCGAGATATTCTCTTTTGATTGCATTCCGATCATTGGTAGCTTCCTGAAAAATCAGGAGATGCGAAAATGAATAAAATATTCTTATCGGCAATCGCCGCATTCATTACAGTGCAATTCGCAGAAGGAGCAGAGACGCAGATGCAACCCCAAGTCGGTAAGCCGGCGCCGGATTTCAGTCTCACCACGGGCGACGGGTCGCAGGTAAACCTGAAAGATTACCGCGGCAAATGGGTGGTGCTTTATTTTTACCCGAAAGATTTTACCAGCGGTTGCACGATGGAGGCGCGTAATTTTCAGCGCGACCTCGCGAAATACGAGGAGGCAGGCGCGGCGATTCTGGGAGTGAGCGTGGACACGGCGCAGTCCCACAAAGATTTTTGCGCGAAGGAAGGACTCAACTTTAAGTTGCTCGCCGATCCTGATGCAAAAGTCTCGACCGAATACGGGTCGGTGATGGATTACAAAGGCCAAAAGCTCGCCGCGCGGAACACCTTCATCATTAATCCAAAAGGTGAAATCGCTAAGGTGTACACCGGCGTAAAACCGGCCGAACACAGCGAACAGGTCCTGAAAGATTTGGAGGAGTTAAAAAAGAGCTAACCACGAATTGACACGAATTTGCACGAGTTTTTGGCGGCGAAGCCGCAGCAAAAGTAGCGCAGACTTCCCAAGTGTGCTGTATCGCGGGTTTCCTAAGCCGCAGGTTGCACAAGCTCGCTAACCCTGCCGATTTGGAAATCGGCGACACGGCAGGTTTTGAAACCTGCGCTACAACGGCCGTGGCGAACTGGACGCCGCTTTCGAAAGAGAACCAAGGAATAGCGGGAGGCTAATATGGCAAATAGAAAATCAATCGATTGTAGAGATTATCCGAGTGAGAAAAATTGCTCGCTGAAAGTTTCCGGCACGGAAGAAGAAGTGCTCGATGCGGCAACGCAGCACGCGGTCTCGGCGCACGGGCACGAGAACACGCCGGAATTGCGCGTGCAGATCAAATCGATGCTCAAAGACGAAGCCGATTAACCGTGTAGAGTCTTCTCCGTAGTCCAGTAACCGCCGGATGACGAATCGGCTCTGCGTCGTATCAAATCGGCGTCACGCTTCAATCCTGCACCGGTTCCGGCCCTTGCTCGCAATCGGCGTCGTATATTTGGCCGTGATATTCTTCGGTCATTTGCCGGATCATCTGATTCTTTTTCCAACAAGGGCGCCGATTGATGCCGCCGGCGCCGTTCGGAAAATGGTTCGGTTCGAGAACAGCGAACTGGAAATTTGGACAGCCCAATCGCAGCGCGCGCAACAACAGGGCCGCGCGGATGTTTTCATTTTGCGTTTTTATGGTAACGCGGATCGCGCTGATCGCTGGGCGGCAGCAGAGGCTGAGATGTGGAATGATCGCGCAGTTGAAATCTGGGGAATGAATTATCCCGGCTTTGGCGGCAGCACAGGACCGGCCCGATTATCGCGGATCGGGCCCGCAGCGCTCGCCGCATTTGATGAATTAAAACGTCGTGCAGGCGATCGGCCTATCGTGCCGTTCGGCGCGAGCATCGGCGCAACTGCTGCGCTTCATGTGGCTGCGCATCGTCCGGTGGCCGTATTGATTCTGCATAATCCACCGCCGCTGCGCGAGATGATCCTTCGCCGGTTTGGCTGGTGGAATCTGTGGCTGCTGGCGGGCCCTGTGGCGTTGCAGATCCCGCGAGATCTCGACAGCATTACAAACGCGAGAGCGAGTCGCGCGCGCGCAGTCTTTTTGTTGGCGGAAAGAGATGAAGTGGTCGCGCCTGGCTTTCACCGGCTGGTGGTTAATGCTTATGCCGGAGAAAAACGGGTAATCACATTGCGGGGAGCGTTTCACAATGACCCGATCCAAGGCGCGGCGCTGGCAGATTTTCATCAAGCCCTGGACTGGCTCCTGCCGCGAACAATCGGAGATTCTTCGCTGCGCGCAGAATGATAATCCTTGTTTTGCTTCTCAGCTTTTGATTACTACCCATTCGTTCCGCGCACGCGAATCGGCGACAGCTTGTACTACGCGCATGTATCGAACGCCGTCCTCAAACGTTGGATGAGGACGCACGCGGCCTTTTGATTTGACCGCGGCAAGAAAGTCTTCTTCGACACGCCATTCGCCTTCCAACTCGGACGGGATATCGACGATGTGCAACGCGCGATCGCCGAACTTGCCCGCATGCACCACATCAGAGGTGAAATCATAGATGAGCGCGCCAGCGCTTCCGTAAATTTCCAGCCGATCACCCTGCGCCAGCGCGTTGACGCCGCTAAACTCCAGCACGCCTTCCCCGCCGTCTTCGAAGCTGCACAGAACAGTAAGCAAATCAGGAATGATCACTTTGTAACCTTCGCGCTGCGGGTAAATGATTTTCCCGCGGGCGAACACGCTGGTGATGTTGCCCAGCCAGCGTTGCAACACCTCGACGTAGATTCCCAGCGTGAGAGTATTGAGTCCGCTGATCTCGATCTTTTGCCGCCAGTGCGCCGGAGCATGCGGATCGAGGTAATTCCCGGTGAAACTTTGCAACCGCACGTGATGCGGTTGGCCGATATAATTTTCGGCGAGAATTTTTTTCACCATCAAATCCCCTCGCAATCCAAATGGCGCCGGGCACAGCATGGTCACCAGCTCGGGATACCGCTTCGATGCCGCGAGCATCTCTTCTCCCTCCGCCAGATCCATCGACATGCGCGCCTGACAAAAGACATGTTTACCCGCTTCGAGCGCGGAGATTGTCACCGCCGAATGCATGTAAGGCGGTGTGCCGATCCAGACAATATCAACGCCCGGCAACGCCACGAGCTCAGGCCAATGTTTGATCGGCGTCGCGTCCGGCAAATTTTCGCTGCAAAATTTCTCGGCGCTTTCGTATGTGGAATTGGATACCGCGATGATCTCGACTTCTGGATGTTTCTTGAGAGCGGGCAAATGACGGGTGCGAACGATATTGCCCGCTCCGATGATGCCGATCCGCAGTTTTTGATTATTTTTGTGCATTGGCTTGGGTGCGAGGTAAGTTTGACCGCCTCGATCAGTTGCGCGTTCAACCCAAGGAACGACGGCTTGGGCAGCCGTCGATTTGAAATTTGACGGCTGGGAAGCCGTCATTCCTTGGAGCATCCGCTTGACCCGCCCGGCGAGACGCGGCAGTTTAGGCCGCTTTTTCGAGACATGAAAGTTTGCCACATCACAGGCTCCAGAGCAGCGCGCGGCAGCGTTATTCACCGGCGCGGCTTGGCTAAGAAAAAAGGCGGCGTAGGCCGGCACATTACAAAGATGGTGCCGCGCATTTTCGCGCCGAATTTGCGTCGCCAGCGAATTTGGGTGCCGGAGCTCAAGAAGTTTGTCCGTGTGCGCGTCACGGCGCGCGGTCTCAAGACGATTAACAAGCACGGCGCTTACAAGGCGCTGAAAAAAGCCGGCGCCATCTAGGATAGCCGGCCTGCGCGAGACCTGTCTAAAACAAATCGATGTCTGACTCAGGCGCTGCGTGAATTGAATTAACGATCCAGCCACTAGTGATGCAGATCACTCTCCTTAAATCAAAGATTCATCGCGCCACCGTCACAGGAGCGAATCTGGATTACGAAGGCAGCCTGACGATCTCGGCCGATCTGGCTGAGCTGGTCGGCCTTGTTTCCTACGAAAAAATTCTCGTCGCGAACTTGAGTAACGGCGAGCGGTTCGAGACGTATGCGATTTACGGGGAAGCGCGCCGGGGAATCATCGAACTAAACTGCGCCACCGTGCATCTCGGAAAAATTGGCGATCGCCTGACGATCATGAGCTTCGCGCGCTACATGCCGGAGGAAGCGGCACTGCATTCGCCGCGCATCGCCGTTTTGGACGAGAGAAACGAAGTCCTCCGCTGCGAAAGCGATAGAGGACCGGCGTTTAAGGTTCTCGCTAGGTAAGCTGTAGAGGCGCTTGCTTCAAAAGTTGCTCGATCGTTCCTCCAGTGGAGTTCGCCGAGCTGAGCGGTTCCTCCACAGGTTCGGCAGTCGCCGCGGCGACCTCGGCATTTTGCTGCGATTTTATTTTTGTCCGTGGAAGATCGAGCGACCCTTCCCTGATTAGCCAACGCAGGTCGGATGCGAGCGCCAGCCTGCGCGCCTCTCCATCTTCACTCGCGCTGTCGCCGATCAACTTTTCGAGAAGTTCTTTCCGGTTGCTTCCCAGTGTAGCCGAGACCGCTTCGAGGATCGCGTTCACAGAGGGAGACACCCCCGCGTGTTCGTGAACGAACGCGCGCACTCGAATCGGCGACACAAACAGCATGCCGCGACGGTGCCGGAAAACCTGGAGACCGCTTTGTCGGAACCGGCTGGCTAACTCCTGCATCATATTCGAAGGCGAGCGGGTTTCCCGCGTCCACACCTCCTCGATTGCTCGGTTCAGTCTCCGGTCCGGCAGACGCCGGCTTAACGCCCCGCCGATGGTCGCTTCTTCTATGCTGCGGATTAGCCCCGACAAATAATGCGAGCGAAAATGCCGTTCCGCTTCCACGGCAGACGAAAACGTCACGGGAATTTCTTCTCGTAACGTTGTAAAGGTCGTCACCTTTCGCGCTTCTTCTTTCCAGCGCTCGACTAGCGCGGGATCGCTTACGATCTCGATCTGCCGCTGATAATCGGCAAAACTCATGCGCCGACTGAAACGCTGTTCGTACAAGCTGCGTAATTGCGGCTGGTAATTGTGATAGTTCGTCGGGCCGAGAAGTGTTCCGCTCAATCGGCACCGCGCCACATTGGAGAAATTTCCCTTGATTGGATCGGTCTCCAGGATGTCGATCTGGTAGAAAGCGCGTTGAGCGAATCGGAACGCGTTCCGCTCAAGGAAGTCCTGATCCACAGAAACGATGCCGCTCTCGCCAAGCTGATATAGCGGCGATTCTGGATTTGCTGTGAGACAAACTTCGTAACCCACCGGTCTTTCCAGGAAAAAACGGGCCAGCGCAAACAGCGAATACGCAACCGAGCCGGACTTGATTTGGACGACTACATTTTCGAACGCGGGCAAGTACGGGAGGAAACGGATTGTAACTGGCGGTGTTTGCGTAACCGGAGCACGACCATCTCGACCGCTTTCGCGATCCGGCGTTCGCCGAGACTGGCGGCGCTTGTCGCGAACCTTTTCGAAGTCATGTCTTGCTCCGTGTTTGTCCGTCTTCCTGATGGGGAATCGGACGCCTGCGCGGGATTTGTCGGACCTGACCCTTGAGTGCTTTCTGTCGCGCGTGTGGCGTCGCTGCGGCGGGCGGTCGCGATCATGCTCGCCTCGCTCGTCAGCATAGCTTCTCGGATCAGCAGGTTCTTTCACCCACGCGGGCAGGAGCTTTAGATCGAGCAAATCGACAGACTCGACGGCAGACGAACTCATCGGCTTCATCTACTCCAACAACAAACAGACGCAAACGCGAAGCTGTAGCAGCTCAAGGAGCGACGGCTTCCCAGCCCCCGAAGAGAAAATGACGGCTGGGAAGCCGTCATTCCTTGGCACCTGCCCGAAAATGATTGACAAGCTGTTTAATTCATTTACTTGCCATTGCTGTGCCCCGGACTGTCTCCCGCTCTGCGGGACCGGACTTACCCACGCGGGATTAATACAAACCGAACAAATTTTATGGCGGAAAAATCAATCGAAGAAAAGGTCAAGGACATCATTGTCGAGCAACTCGGCGTCAATCCAGAGCAAGTCACGCCGCAGGCTTCTTTCATTGAGGATTTGGGCGCAGACTCGCTGGACATCGTCGAACTAGTGATGGCCTTTGAAGAAGAGTTTGGGGTGGAAGTGCCGGACGAAGACGCAGAGAAACTGCAAACCGTCGGCGACGTCATCAAATACATCGAAGAGAAATCGTCCAAACAGTAGCGCGATTTCGAACACTCTTTGGGCTCGCCCATCTGCGAAGCATCAAACACGGCTGCGGCCGTGTTTTTTGCTTAGCGGTTGCGCAATTAAGACACGCGGCTCAGACTAGATTTTGATGAGTTTCCCACTGTTGGAAAAGCCATTGTTTCAAGTAGGCGGACATTACGTCACGTTTTTGGGATTGATCGCATTCGCGGCTCTGTTCGCAGTCGGCCTCGTTATCGCGCGATTCTTACAGAGCGATCTGGTGCGCCGTCTTTTCAGCCGCTTTAAGATCGAGACGAATTTTATTGCGATCGTCACGACGATCCTCAGTCTGTCCGCGCTCGTGTTCTTCACTGTAAACGCCATCAACGCAGCGGGCGTGCCCCTTTATTGGAACGCGCCCCTGCCCGGCGTGAACCTGAGCCTCTTCCAGATTTTTCTCCTAATCGCGCTCCTCATCGCGGTTTTTTGGCTCTCATCGCGCACAAAACATTACCTTTTTAATCGCTTTCTGGTCAGAAGCGGCCTCGATCGCGCCCTGCAGCATGCGATTGCACAAATTGTCGGCTATGCCGTCCTCGTCATCGGGATCGTCATCGTCTTGGACAATGCCGGCATTCATCTCGGAGCGCTGACGGTTTTTGCAGGTGCAGTTGGCGTGGGGCTGGGTTTTGGTTTGAAAAACATCGCCAGTAATTTCATTAGCGGCCTGCTCATTCTCGCGGAACGACCCATCGCGATCGGTGATCGCATCGAAGTCGCTGGCATCACCGGTCAGGTGCAGCAAATTCGCGCCCGCAGCACTGTGATTCTTACCAACGACAACATCGCCATGATCGTGCCGAACGAGAAATTCATCGATTCGCCGGTGACCAACTGGACCTACAGCGATCGGCGAGTCCGCTTTCGTCTGCCGGTGGGCGTGGCTTACGGCAGCGACGTTACCAAAGTACGTGAGGCGCTCATCGCCGCAGCGCGCGAACATCCAGCCACGCTAAGTAAGCCGGCGCCGGATGCCTTCCTTGAGAAATTTGGGGACAACACAATCGACTTCCAACTCGTCGTTTGGAGCGAGGAAATGAGTAGGCGCCCGAGCCGTTTCAAAAGCGATCTGAATTACTTGATCTGCAAACATCTGGGCGCCGCGGGAATCGAAATTCCATTTCCGCAGCGCGATGTCCGTATCCGCGGCGGCACGCTCAAAGTGGAAAACGTGACAAAGAAAGAAAACACAGAGCGATCATAGGCCTGGGCGCCAGCCCGCAGCATTCTTTCTTCAACCGCCTTGTCCTTCCCATGCCGCATGGCAACAGCATCCCAATTCTGCAGGGCGCGGCGAAAGTTTTTACGCTGGCTGATCTGCAAGAATGCGGCGCATGGAAACGGGCGTTTCAGGATAAGTGTAAAGATCACCGCTACTACGAGATCGTCGAAGAGACGCTACGGTGCGGTTTCGAACATTACTATCTGCTGATCGAGGACGATTCCGGCAACGTGCGCGCCATCCAGCCGGTGTTCTTCGTCAGGCAAAATCTGGTCGAAGGTGTGCGGGGCAAAGTTCGCTCGATCGTCGATGGAATCCGCAAAATTTTTCCCCGCTTTCTCACGACGCGTGTTTTGATGGTTGGCTGTGCGGCTAGTACGGGCGACCTGGACGCATCCGAGGAAAAAGGCGAAGCGTGGGTGGCAAACGCGCTATGGGCGAGCCTCCGCACTTACGCCAGGCAAAACAAGGCTTCGCTGATCGTCTTGAAGGATTTTCCGGCGAAATATCGTCCGGCGCTTGAAACGTTTCACTTAAATGGTTATGCGCGGATTGCGAGTATGCCGATGACGCGGCTGGCGCTTCATTACGAGGATTGGGATGAGTATTTTCGTACGTTAAGCAAGGCGACCCGGAAAGATTTGCGCCGGAAATTCCGCAAAGCGGCGCGGGCGCCAATGATCGAGATGGAGGTCGTGAGTGAGATCGCGCCTTTCATCGACGAAATGTATCCGCTGTATCTCGCTGTGCACGAGCGATCGCCATTAAAATTTGAGACACTGACCAAAGACTATTTTCGCGCCGCCGCGCGGCAAATGCCGGAACGCGCGCGTTTTTTCATCTGGCGGCAAAGCGGCAAGATCGTCGCGTTCAGTTTTTGCCTGGTCTGCGGTGAAACGATTTACGACGAGTGCATCGGGCTCG
>QHOF01000230.1 GCA_003219335.1 Verrucomicrobiota bacterium
CGAGAACTTGATCTGCAAAAGGCGAAACAAGCGAGTGAACTTGCTTTGGAAAAAGAAAAGCAAGCGAGTAAAAGTTTAATGGATGAGAACACAAACCTTGGCGCTTTTCTAGACAAAGCCATGGTGGATAGCGCGGACCAGCAGTTCCGATTTGCGTCCTACTTCAGTCACCTCGTCAGAGATCCGGAGGCGCGAAAACGCTGGGAAAGTTACGCGGCGTTTATACAAGAAGCGAAGAAGGCAGCACCGAAGTTGGAAACAGAAGCAAAGCAGGTTGCAGCCCAACTTAACAATCCCGAACTCCCCGAAGTGAAGCGGGCCGAGCTCCAAATGAAAAGTAATGATCTGCAATCTAAGTTGGACCTAAACAAGGCGCTTTTGGAGGCTCCACCAAGCGCAAGCGCGGCCGGACCAATGTGGGCTGTCTATGGTGAACAGAATAAAGCCAGCAAAAACTGGAGCGAACGACATTTTGACGTGCAGGGCGGCAGTAAGCTCTCGGTTCCAAAACCGAACGATACAGTCGCTGCGATCGATAATGTTTACATTCGCAGCTCAGCGCCAGAATGGAACAATCAAACGCAAGACCTCAAAGTAGGACCTATTATCGGCTACATCAAGCCTGGCGACAGAGTCCACGTCCTCGAAGTTCTCGATAGCAATTTCCCGAATGACGAGAACGCGTACTATTTCATCCGTTTGTTACGTTTGCCGAGGGAATGAGGCGGTATAATCAAGAAAAATCCCAACAAAGCCGCATGGAGTTGGGGTTGTATCGTAAGCGAGGATTCAGAAGGGCGAGGACATCTGCGTTGTTGACGCTCATCGCGACGGAAAGCGTTTCGTTGTGTGCGCCGATGAAAAGCTAAGTGCATTTTCTCGAACTTGAGAAGGCGAGCGAAAAGGAAAAAACAAATGAAAATCTACATCGTTAGTTACGAAGAGAGCGATGAGTTTAACTGCGAACACTGCACAACACGAATCAAGGCGGAGAGTCTTGAGCAAGCGTACGACAAAGCATATTGGGGGCTTGGGCGCAAGGTGATCGACGTTCGAGAAGAAACCGCCGAAGATCGTCGCGAATTGCTGCAAGAGCGTCGCGAGTGGATGCGGAAGCGAGCGCGTTATCTCGCCACACTTAAGGGGCAACTTAGAAGCATAGGCTTCTCCGACGCCGAGATTGCGGATATCAAGGAACAAGCAAAGCAAAGGCGGAAACAACAGCGTTCTCTGGAAAAAAAGATTGATAAGCTCCGAAGGCTGATGCGTGGCTTGAACTTCACTGACGAGGAAATCCAACCGTACGTGGTCGAACTGCGACGCAAGCTAACAACAGAGCTCGCGCAATAAACGAGCGCAGAAAACGCCGCAGAGCTTGCATTGCTGATTGCGTCCGGCCCTGGGCGGACTTCGTAAACGCGTTGTGAGCTAATCATCGCGGGGCAAACGTGCGTTGCAAACTACGCCGTGGCTAAGAATTTGCGGTGTTCCTCAGCAAAGAAAGCACCGAGCGATTTGGCGTTGATGATGTAAAGGCTTTCGTGAAACTTCTGATTCCGTTCTTCGCTTACGATAGACGTTCGGAAGTCAGGGAAGTTCTTCGGCGATGCAGCGGGCTGCTTTAGCATCACGTGCGGCTTTTCGAGTAAACCGGGCGCCGAGGTGACTTCGCCCGTATCCAAATTCAACTGAACTTGGTCGGCGTTAATGAAAAATAACCGCGCGTTGGTCACGAGCAGTGGGACGTAGTACTCGATAAAAGTTCGATCTAGCTGCGACTGTTTTAGTTGCTCTACCCGGTCGTGAACGAAGCCGAGGAACGCATTTGCAAGCTGCCCTCCCGCTTCAAAAATCGGGGACTGATCCGCTTTTTTGGCCGGTAAATCCCCCGCCTTTGTAGGAGTACGACGGTATTCGTATCCTTCAGAGCACACCGGGGTGTCAGGAGGGATCGACTGCACAAATCTGCTTGATGGTCCTATAGACTGAAACCTTCTGGAAACCCGGTAATACTGGTCTACGCCCTTCAGGAAGATCCACGACTTTTCGGGACTTACTTTTTTACATTCGATCACATAGACAATCTTGTTGTTATCATCAAATGCGAGAATATCCGATGCGCGGGTTTTGCCGCCAAAGTCCGACGCGTGTTCTTCGTTGATAATCTTCAACGCCGGGTGTGATCGAATCGTGGCAAGCACATGCTTCTTTAAGAACGCCCCGTGATAGCTCAGCGCCTTTACGACTTCCTTAGCGGTTAAAGGCTCCGATGACTTTTCTGTGGTTCGTTTGCTCATTCGTGATGGGTGATCTTTGCGCTGCACTTCGTAAACACGCGTGTAGAAATCGTTGATGTCATACTGGCCGGATCATTTTGTCGTCCGGCAATCAGAAACGATTCTAGGACGATCCTGTGCGGCGGGGAAAGCTATTTCAAAATCGGCAACAAGATGGCAACGGCGAATTATTCCTCGCAAACGTATGGATTTTTGAGTGCAGCGATACGCCCGGATGGTGATGCATTCACGATTGAAGGAATTAAATGAAACAAAGTGCTTTCCCAGCCACTCCGGTGCCGCGTCAACACCGTCCGAATGTCCTGCCGCTCGAAGGCGAAATCGATCTGCACGTTTCGCCTGCTGTCACAGAGTCACTTAACGCAATGACCGAGAAAAAACCGGAACGTGTAGTGATAGATCTTTCCTGCGCAACTTACATCGATAGCGCGGGCTTGGCAGCGCTTATTCTGGCCATGCAAAAGGTTGAAGCCTATGGTGGCAAGTTTTTCCTGACTGGTCTGCGCGAAACCATGCGCTCGATTTTCCAAACTTCGCGGCTTGATCGAATATTTCAGATTTTCCCAGATGTAGATGCTGCGCTGGCCGCGAGCTGACCCAGACTTAACGTAGCCGGACGGCACGCACCGCCGATTTAATCCACATTTACGATGGGGCAGGAAACGTCGTCGATTCGGCGTTGCCGGTATCTACAGGCAAAGGAGGCGCCATCTTGGTGTTTGCGAACAGATCGGCGATCACAGCCCACTGGGGCATACCGTCGTGCCAATACAACGTGTCGTTAGGAAGTTGGCCGCGGTTCCACATTTCTTCCAGTTGCGCCTTTTCGTAAGGTCCGCGTCGTTGGCCCTGCATGTATACGTAGATGTCCACGGCTTTTTCCCTTTCTTCCGGGGAGAAACCGAGAAACGATCAAAAGTTCAGTTCGGATTCAGAAACTGTTTTGGTCGCCTCGACCTCGCAAATGCGT
Organism: Verrucomicrobiota bacterium; assembly: GCA_003219335.1. Taxonomy (GTDB): domain Bacteria; phylum Verrucomicrobiota; class Verrucomicrobiia; order Chthoniobacterales; family UBA10450; genus Udaeobacter. Next base: position 3,268 of record QHOF01000230.1, read on the forward strand.
GCCATGAATCGAATCGCCGATGATTGGCTAGATGGACGCGAAGCCTGCGTCGGCGCTCAAGTGTTCCCGACGAGATCCAGAGGCTGCAAACTTCGCGGCGGCCCGAAAATTTCCCGTAGAATAATTGCGCCGCGCAAACCGGATTTCGATGCAAGCAAGATAGCGATGTCTGTTTTAAAATCTGCTCCTTTGGCAACCCCGAAAGCTTTCGGGGCTGCATAAGCTTCTACCGGCGTTTTGATAATTGGCGGCTGTTCGCTCGGTAACGGTCCTTCGTGAACTTCGAATACCAGTGCAGGAGGTACCGCTGGCGGAAGTATTTCGTGCGCGCGTCTCGCTGTTTCAAGAGGCTGACTTTCTCTGTGAATGACTTCGCGTTTGCGTCGCTCCGATCGAGTTAGTTCCCAAAGAGGGGCAACGGGCCGCTTTACCGGTGCCAGCGGTCGGGGCGGAATTTCTGTGCGCTGCGCCACAGGCGGAGGCGGCCTCGAGGTCGGCGGCTGGCCAAGCGCTTCCAAAAATTTGCGGATGCGTTCCTCATCCGATTCGGGGCCGGGGCGCGGAATCGGTCTCGCCGTTCTCGGCACAGGTTTTGACGTTGGTTTTGCCGCGTCTCCGCTTACCTTGCGCGCCACTCGCCCCAGCAACTGGAACAGGCCAGCCACTACGAGAAGCAAAAGGAAAAGTAGATTCTCGAGATGAACTGCGAGCATTGGTTCCATTGCCGTTAAACCGTTAAAGCATTGAAAAGTCTGAGCGGAATCATTGCCTGCTCATTGT
>QHOF01000231.1 GCA_003219335.1 Verrucomicrobiota bacterium
CCTCAGCGTGCAAACGGACAATTGGTCAAGACTACTCCCCCGCCATTCGTTAGGCCGGAAAAGAATTGACGCCAACTCACTGCTGGGTTTTTGATCGTCCCAATGAACAAGAAACTATTTGGTTTTGCGAGTTTAACTCTTTTGGTTTCCTCCCTCTTTATCTGCACGGTGTCGGCGGCGGACACGAAAAGCATTGAGCAAGCCCTGCGCGATCTCGACGCGCATTGGTCTGCGGCTGCGGGAGCGAAAAACCTTGAGAAAACAGTCTCCTTCTATTCGGAAGACACTGTGGTGATGCCTCCGAATACTTCGGCAGCCACGACCAAAGAAGCGATTCGGAAGGTCTGGGAAGGTCTGCTCGCGAGTTCCGGGCTCGTCATCAATTGGAAGGCGACAAAAGTGGAGGTCGCGAAGTCCGGCGACTTGGCTTGCCTGAACGGGACCTATGAGCTGACGATGAACGATGCCAGCGGCAAGCCGGTTAACGATCGCGGCAAATATGTCGAGGTTTGGGAAAAGCAGGCGGACGGCAAATGGAAGTGTGGGACTGATATTTGGAATTCCGATCTGCCAGCGTCTACGCCGGGCGAGAAAAAGTAACTGTCGACGGTTTTTAGCGGCCGCGAATCACACGAATTGACCCGAAATTTTTTGCGCGAAAGCGCTTTTGGAGTGCGGCAGCTTGACGCCGCTTTATTTGCGGCTCACGCCACACAGCATGTTGTCGGATGACCTGATTCCGGCGACTTGTTTCCCCGCTGCTGCGAAGCCTTAATCGGGCGCAGAAAAAATTCTTGCATGTGACATAGTGTTATAGTTCAGTATAACACCATGAGGAGCAGTGATCGAGTGCAGTGGCCCAGTGGTACAATGGCCGATCGCATGCCCGGAAATAGCGGATGAATCGTGAATGGAATGATAGTCAGCCAATTTATCGCCAGCTTCGCGATCGCGGCGTGCATATGATTCTCGATGGCGTGCTCAAGGAAGGCGATGCGCTGCCGTCGGTGCGTAATGTCGCGGCCGAGTATCGCGTCAATCCATTAACCGTGCTAAAGGCCTATCAGCAATTGGTCGACGAGGACTTGGTCGAGATGAAGCGCGGCCTCGGGATGTTCGTCAAACCCGGCGCGCGCGATCTGTTGCTGAAAGGCGAACGCCAGAAGTTCCTCACCGAAGAATGGCCGCGGATCGCGGAAAAGATTCAGCGGCTTGGCCTGACACAAAAAGAGCTCGATGCGGCAGTCGCGCGCCGCTCGTCACTCAGGAAGCATTAAGGCCATGGCAACGATAGAAGCACGCGGTCTTCGCAAAACGTTCGGCACAACCGTTGCGCTGGATGGCATCGATTTGCGTGTCGAAGAAGGCCGCATCCTGGGAATTATCGGCCCGAACGGAGCAGGCAAAACAACAGCGCTCAACGCGATTCTGGGTCTGACTTCGTACCAGGGCGAACTGAAAGTGCTCGGACGCGACCCTTGGGCCTCGCGTGATGAGCTCATGCGTGATGTCTCTTTCATCGCGGACGTCGCAGTGCTGCCGCGTTGGATTCGCGTTTCGCATTTGCTCGAATACGTCGCCGGCGTGCATCCGCGATTCGATCGCGCGAAAGCGGAAGGTTTCTTGGCGAAGACGACGATCAAGCGGACGAAAAGAGTTAGGGAATTGTCGAAAGGCATGGTGGCGCAGTTGCATCTCGCGCTCGTGATGGCTATCGACGCTCGATTGCTCGTGCTCGACGAGCCGACGCTGGGCTTGGACATTTTGTTTCGCAAGCAGTTCTACGATTCATTGCTGAACGACTATTTCGATCGCAGCCGGACGATCGTGGTGACCACGCATCAGGTGGAAGAGGTCCAGGACGTGCTCACTGATCTTATGTTCATCGACCGCGGTCGGATCGTGCTCGAGTGCAGCATGGAAGAATTCGAAGTGCGCTATCTGGAAGTGCTGGTGAATCCCGATCAACTCGCAGCCGCACGCGCGCTAAGACCGATGCACGAACGACCGGCGTTTGGTCGCAGTGTCCTACTGTTCGATCGGGTCGATCGCGACCAGCTCGCCGCGCTTGGCGATGTTCGCCGGCCGAGTATCGCCGATTTATTCGTTGCCGTGATGAGCCCGCCTTCGTCCCGTAGCCGCGGGACTTCGGCGCAGCAAGCAGATCAAGTAGGAGCAGCTAGATGAATACCGCATCGAGCATTATTCCAGAGTCTGCCGGGGTGAGCGACCCCGGCTACAGTGCTAAGAGGCAGCCGTTCTACTGGTCGGTGCGGCGCGAGCTATGGGAGAACCGTTCCATCTACGTTGCGCCGCTGATCGTTGCTGGCGTCGAGCTGTTCGGGTTCCTGATTAGCTCGACACATCTGCCCGAGCGGAGACGCGCGGTGCTGTTACTCGACCGAGCGCACCAGCGAGCGGCAATTGAGCTACCGTACGACCTCGCGGCGATGATGCTGATCCTGACCGCGGTTATCGTCGGTGTTTTTTATTGCCTGGATGCGTTGCACGGCGAACGTCGCGAGCGCAGCATTCTGTTCTGGAAATCGCTGCCCGTTTCGGACCGCACCACAGTTCTATCAAAAGCGAGCATTCCGCTGGTTGTTCTGCCCGTGGTCACGTTTGCAATTGTCATCATAACCCAACTGATGATGCTGACGACAAGCACCTTGATCTTGGTAACGAACGGTCTTGCTCCCGCGACATCGAGCCAGTTGCCCTTCGTTCAAAACTCACTCGTGCTGTTCTATGGTCTGGTCGCCATCGCACTCTGGCACGCGCCGATTTATGGTTGGGCGCTGCTGGTCTCTGGCTGGGCGCGGCGCGCGACGTTTCTTTGGGCGGTGTTACCGCTACTCGCAATCGGCATTTTCGAAAAGATCACCTTCAATACTTCACATTTCGCTGCCTTGCTGAAAGATCGAATATTCGGCTTCGCGGCGAATGCGTTCCAGTTCCAACTCTCGCGTGGCATTGCGCTCGATTCCTTGGCGCAAATAACGCCTGGAAGATATCTGAGCACGCCGGGTCTTTGGATTGGACTCATACTCGCCGCGCTGTTCATCGCCGCGGCAATACGGCTGCGTCGTTATCGCGGACCACTCTGATCCACGAAGCAAAGGAACAAACAATGAGCACAGATGTAATGACGGAACCGATCATACAAAGATCGCCGCGTTCTTTGGCCAGGATTGCCGGCGTCTTTGATTTCCTTGAGGGCCTCGCGTCAGGGTTCGGACAGATAATCGTTCCCGGAATGCTCGTCGTTGCTGGCAACGCCGCAGCAACGGCGGCCAACGTCCTCGCGCATGGGTCGCTGTTTCGGTTTTCTATGCTAGCCGCTCTGATTGGCATCGCGTGCCACGTCGTATGGATCTTTCTCTTCTATAAGTTGTTCAAGCCTGTAAATAGGAGCATATCGTTACTTGCGGTGTTCTTCGGCCTCGTCGCGGTCGCAATTCAGGTTTTTAGCAGCCTTCTTCAAGCCGCCCCGCTGATAATAATGGAAGCTGGCCAGTCATTCAGCGCATTCAATATCGAGCAGTTACAGGCGCTGACCTTCATGTTTTTACGATTCAGCGCGCGTGCGTTCAACATCTACCCGGCGTTCTTTGGAATTTGGTGCGTGCTAATCGGCTACCTCATTTTTAGGTCGACTTTCATGCCTCGAATTCTCGGCGTGCTGGAGGCGCTTGCGGGCTTGTGCTGGCTAACCTTCTTCTGGCCGCCGCTCGGTCA
>QHOF01000232.1:0-4178 GCA_003219335.1 Verrucomicrobiota bacterium
GAAACCAAAAACCGGTCCCAACATCAAAAGCTTGCTCGTGCGCTGTCCTTCCACGTCAAAGCTGACCGACACGGGACGGACAATCGAAGAAAAGCGTTGGCCGACAGCCAAAATAAAAACACAAAAGTTCAACTGCGCCCATTGCGGCAGCGTTCATACCTGGACAAAGAAGGACGTCATTCTCTGCCGATATCAGTGAGCCGGTGATCTACCCAAATTCGCGCCCTTGATTTTCCGTATTCCAGTTAGCCGCATCAATTGGACGACGAGTTCGTTTTTGATCGGCACATTTGTTCTCACGCTCACGGTAGTGCCGCTTTACCTGTGGTATTTCGGCCTTGATTGGTTCCACCTCGCCCAGTTCGCAGTGTTGCTGGCCGCGACGGGCTTCAGCGTCACGCTAGGTTATCACCGTCTGTTTTCGCACATGACTTTCCGGGCCAAACTGCCGGTGCGCCTGTTCACTCTCATCTTTGGCGCCGGTGCGTTCGAGAATTCTGTCCTCATGTGGGCGAGCGAACATCGCCGCCATCATAAACATGTCGATCACGACGAAGACCCGTACGACATCACCAAAGGTTTTTTCCATGCCCACATTGGCTGGCTGTTGTTCAAGCTCTTGCCACAGCCGCCGTTCGATAACGTCGCCGATCTAAAGAAAGATCCGCTGGTCATGTGGCAACATCGACATATTCATCTTCTCGCCGTCATGGTCAGCTTCGTCCTGCCGACCCTGGCTGGGTTCGCATGGGACGGCTGGGTTGGCGCACTCGGTGGTTTTCTCATTGGTGGCCTCGCAAAGGTTGTCGTGCTCCAACATGGCACATTCCTGATTAACTCGGCCTGCCATACCATTGGGCGTCAGCCGTATTCGACGCGATGCAGTGCTCGCGACTCGTTTTTCATGGCGCTGTTTACGTTTGGCGAAGGCTATCACAATTATCACCACGAATTTCAACACGACTATCGTAACGGCGTTAAGCCGTGGGAGTGGGACCCAACGAAATGGTTGATTTGGATTTTATCGAAAGTTGGCTTGACGAGCGGTCTCCGCCGGGTGCCACAGGAAGCAATTTGCTCCGCGCAAGCGCGGTTCCGGAATCTACAAAGGGACAAAAGCCACGCACGCTGCAGCGAACTCGCGAAGACCAAGTCTAGTTGAGCAGGGCGTGAAATGCGGCGCCGGGAAAGTTAGCCGCCTTCGCACGAGGCTACGGCGCGCCAACGAAGACAGAAGGAAGAAGTAGGAAAACTTTGCCAATCCATTTTTTCACCCGAAGTTTCTGGTCGCTGATTACCAGACAAGGGTTTTGCACTCACCTTTTCGATCGATGAGTGCGGTTGACCTGAAACTTAGACGAGGCAAAATCATAAAGAGAACGAAACAACCAACTGGAGATTTGCATCATGAAAAAGATCATTATTGCAGCGAGTATCGTTGGCCTTACCGCAGCGCTGCTGATAACAGCTCAAGAAAATAAAAGCGAACAAGCGTCCACGAGCGGAACCGCTCCCGAGCATCGAGTCCTGAAACCCTCCGACCTGAAATGGGGCGACGCGCCTCCCGGATTGCCGGCCGGCGGCAAAATGACGGTCTTGAATGGCGATCCCACTCAGGCCGGTGCGTTTACAGTGCGATTGAAGGCGTCTGCCGGTTACCAGGTCATGCCGCATACGCATCCGACAGCTGAGCGGCTCACGGTTATCTCAGGCAAATTCAGTGTGGGCATGGGCGAGAAATTCGATAAAGCGGCCATGCAACAAATGGGTCCGGGCGGTTACGTCGTTTTACCGGCAAGCATGGCGCATTTCGCCAAAGCCAGCGCCGATTCGATCGTGCAGATCGACAGCGAAGGACCGTTCCAAATTAATTACGTCAATCCCACTGACGATCCGCGCAACGCGAAGAAGTAGAAGCGCGAGCGCAAGCCGTTCGAAGTAGGAAACCTTTGCGAATCCGTTTTTTCACTTCGGATTTGCCAAAAGAGGATCGATCCATTAGCTGACTGCGTGCTGCCGAAAACGAAGTACGCGCGCAGCGATGATGTTCGCATCGCCTATCAGGTTACAGGTGACGGGCCGTTTGACGTGGTCTGGGCGCCGGGGACAATGTCGCATCTGGACCTGGATTGGGAGATCCCCCAGCGCGCTCGTTTCTTCGAGCGCTTCAGTAAATTCTGTCGCCTGATTCGCTTCGACAAACGCGGCACCGGTCTATCCGATCGGCCAGTGAAAATGGCGACGCTCGAGGAGCGCACCGATGACATTCGCGCTGTGATGGATGATGTCGGCATCGAGCGCGCTAACGTTTTCGGCGTTTCAGAAGGCGGCTCGATGGCGTGTCTTTTCGCGGCTATCTATCCGCAACGCGTGAACTCGCTTCTGGTCTGGGGTGCACAGGCCCGCTGGATTGCATCTCCCGATCATCCGTGGGGTCAGACGCGGGAAGAGCACGATCAGATGATCGCAATGATTGCGGAGGATTGGCCTTCTTTTGAATACATCACCGGACCGGGCGCCGGCGTGGGCCGGGATGCGGATACTGCCTACATCGAATCTATTAGTCGTTACATGCGCGCAGCAGCGAGCCCTTCAGCTGTTCGTGCGTACGAACAGATGAATGGTCAAATCGACACCCGCCCGATTCTTCCGTCCATTCAGGCGCCAACTTTGGTGATGAATCGCACCGGTGATCCGTGCGCTCGCGTGGGAGCGGCGCGCGATATGGCGTCGCGGATTCCGGGCGCGAAATTCAAGGAATATCCGGGTAATAGCCACTCGATGATGCTTGATGACATGGAAATCATACTGTCAGATATCCAAGAGTTCATAACTGGGGAACGACCGATGGATTTCTCTGATCGTATCCTGGCTACTGTTCTCTTTATCGACATCGTGTCATCGACTACGCGGGCCGCCGAGCTTGGCGATGCAGCGTGGCGCAATCTTCTAAATTCCTATTACGCGGTCGTCCGAAAGGAACTGGCGCGCTTTCGTGGAAAGGAAACAAATACGACGGGCGATAGCTTTCTCGCAACGTTCGATGGACCCGCGCGAGCGGTGCACTGTGCTCTCGCCATTGTGCTGGGTGTCAGGCAACTCGGTATCGAGGTGCGAGCCGGCGTGCACACGGGTGAATGCGAATTGATGGGTGACAATGTCGGCGGCATCGCCATCCACACTGGAGCGCGAATCATGGCGAAAGCCGAACCCGGCGGTGTGCTCGTCTCTGGAACAGTACGAGATCTGGTCTCAGGCTCCGGACTCGACTTCCGAGATGAGGGCCTCCATGAACTCAAGGGAATTCCCTGTGAGTGGAGACTCTTTAGTGCGAGCGAATGCAGAAGGTAACCAGAGGGGGAGCTCGGAGAATATGACGAAGAGGCGGAGTCAAAGGTCAGCGGTTAGTAGTTTGCCGCGACTAAAGAAGAGCGTGACATCCACGGGATTTTTTTATTAGCTCGAAGTCCGATTGCTGATTTGCCTTCACCCACTAAACAAAAGGACACACGCTTATGAAGCTCAAGAATTTAAGGAAAAAAATCCAGCGGCTGGAGAAGCGTCTGCAGGAGGGTCCAAAGAAACTCGCTAAGCTGAGACAGAAACTGCAGGCGGCGGAGGCGGCAAAGGCGATGAAAACTGGGAGGAAATCGGCGAAGTCTCCCACACAAGCAACCGCCGCGAAGAAGCGAGGCGCTGTTAAGAAACCGAAGAAAAAACTGAGTCTTTCACCCGAACGCCGTGCGCAACTTTCGGCTGCGATGAAAGCAAGGTGGGCTGCGAAGAAAGCTGCGGCTGAGCTGAGCGCGACAACGTCGCCCGGCCAAGATTCCGCACCCGAGCCGGAAAACAGACCTGATGGCGCCTGAACGGGTTGTTGGCGAAACGAACGAAAACGTCCAACGTCGATAGGAAACAAAGGCAAGGAAGGGTTTTTGGTTATTTGTGATTCTTCGTTCTCTTTGTTGTCTTCTATTCCGTTTTTCTGATCGCTAAACTGCAAGCGCACGCTAGCCCCACAATTCGCGCGGAGGAATACCGATGCGTCCGTTCTCGTACGTGATGGCGTAATCGCGATCGCAGGCTAGAAGGAGTGAACCGTCGAGATCGACCCATTCTGTGTTGCTCGTCAGAAGCCGAGCGGGAGCGATACCTAACGAGGTGCAGACCATGCAACC
>QHOF01000232.1:4300-13846 GCA_003219335.1 Verrucomicrobiota bacterium
TCATCCGCGCACACCGGAATTGGATGATCGAGTCTTTCGAGGACTTCGTCGGCATCGGCGGGGAAGGGTTGTTCGATCAATTCAACGCCTAACTCTTTTAGCGTTGGAACGATTTGCCGATAATGCTTTGGCGACCATGATTCGTTCGCGTCGATCAGAAGACGCGCCGCAGGCGCAGCTGAGCGCACAGCTTCGACTCGCGCGAGATCGAAATCGTCGCCACCGAGCTTCAGTTTCAGGATCTTCGGCACGCCGAAGGTCATCAAGGAGCGGCGGCTTCCAAGCTGCCGTGGGCGATCTGGAGATCGCCCTTCCTTGGTTTTTGCATCGTGCTTGCGCTCGGCTTGTCGTACGAAAGCGGCGGCGCTTGCTCCCATTTTATCCGGCGTGTCGAGGCTGATCGTAAACGACGTCTCGACTTCAGGAACGATTGAAATATTCGTCAGTTCCCAGACGCGTTTGCCGGAAATTTTGGCTTCCAAGTCCCACAACGCGCAGTCCAACGCGTTGCGTGCGGCGCCCGGCGGTAGCAACTGTTGCAATTTATCTCGATCCAAATTTTTCTCGTCTTTGATCGATTCAATCTGCGCCAACACGGACGCGGTGCTCTGATTGTAGCGCGCGAGCGGATCGCCTTCGCCACGTCCGACGTGCTCGCCATCGCTCACCGTTGCGACAACGACCTTTGCGTCAGTGCAGCTGCCACGCGAAATCCGGAACGGTTCTTTGAGCGGCCAGATTTCTTCCTTTGCAGCGATGGAGAGAGGACTAGTCATCACAGAAGGAAACCAATCTGAACCGGAATCTTTAACAGAGGGAAACGGAGGTAGCGAAGCGTATCTAATGAATTCCCTTTGTTTTCTTTGTTGTCTTCTGTTCGAATTCCTAAAAGATCGACCGTATGAAAATCACAAAAAGTATCGGCATGCTTTTGCTCGCGGTTTACTTAATCGTGGATGGCCTCCTGGGGTTCGGCTTACATCTGGGGCCGGCGATTTTTTTGCTCTACATCGTCGCGATTGTCGCCGGCATTTTGATTCTAATCGGCAAATAATTCTGGCGACAGTGAAAGCAAGATAGCGAAGTTTACCCGCAAAATCTTCTTTGTTTTCCTAGCGATCTTCTGTTCAGGTTAATGACGATGAGCAACATGCGAATTTTACCAGCGCTAAAGGTGATTGCGTTTGCGGCTGTCGCCGGTTTTTCTGCGCATGCCGCAACGGGGCCGCTGATGAAAGCGGTGGTGTTGCGCGAGTACGGCGGTCCAGAAGCATTGAAATTGGAAGAGGTGCCGCGACCGGAGCCGAAAGATGACGAGGTTCTGGTGCGTGTCATCGCAGCCGCAGTCAATCCGGTGGATGCGTACGCGCGGCAGGGGATGCTGTCCAAGAGAGGGCTCGACAAACGGCCGGCGATCATCGGTTATGATATCGCGGGCGTGGTGGAAAAAACAGGAGCCAGGGTAACGAAGTTCAAAGCCGGCGATGCGGTTTATGCGTACCTGTCGATCATGCGCGGCGGCGGTTACGCGCAGTTTGCGATTGCGAAAGAGGGCGAGATGTCGCTCAAACCGAAGAATATTGATTTCGAAAATGCCGCTGCGGTTCCATTGGCGGCGACGACGGCCTGGCAAGCGCTTATCGACACAGCGAAGATCAACGAGGGACAGACCGTGCTGATTCATGGCGGGTCCGGCGGGGTTGGATCTTTTGCGGTGCAAATTGCGAAAGCGCGGGGCGCGAAAGTGATCGCGACGGCTTCGAGCGCGAACCAGGATTTGCTCAAGCAACTCGGGGTTGATCAGCCGATCGATTACACGACGACGAAATTCCAAGACGTCGTGAAGGATGTCGATGTTGTCCTCAACTGTGTTCGTGCGGATACGCTCCCGGCGTCCTATGGCATCGTGAAGAAGGGCGGCGCCATTGTTTCAATCACTGGCGATCCGGATCCGGCCGAATGCGACAAACGCGGCATTCGCTGTTCGGGAGTCATGGCGCATCCCGATGCAACCGTTCTCCAGGAGCTGACGAGGTTGATCGAGGCGAACAAGATCACGCCAATCGTGTCGCAAGCTTTTCCGTTAGCTAAAGCTGCCAGGGCCCATCAGCAAATCGAGACGCGTCACACGCGCGGCAAGATCGTGTTGCGAGTGGCTCCGGAACCGAAAAGCTGAAACGCGCGCAGGCTAGCCGCGGAGCGCATTGGTGAAGCGAACGAGTTCGTCGGCGACTTGTTCGATTCGCTGCGCGATTTTCTTGTCGGTGATGCGCTCGCCGTCGAACGCGTCGGACGTGGCAAAGGCGAACCGCGGAATAATCACGCAACGAAAATCGAGCATCAGGCTGTTGGCATACGCCATGACCGACATGTAACTGGCCATGCCTCCGGCCGCGCAAAGGAAGCCGACGATTTTGTCTTCCCAGGCGCTCCCGCTGAGCTCGATCATGTTCTTGGCTGCGGCGGCGACATCGTAATTATATACCGGCGCCGCGACGAGGATGCCGTCGGCGTGTTCAATCGCCGCCCGCAATTTTCGCGAGCCGGGCATGCCATAACATTTATCGGCATCGCAGAGTGGCAGGTCCATTTCGCTGATGTCGATCCAATCACAATCGACTTTTCGCTTTTGCAGATGCTCAAACGCGACGCGCCCCATGCGGCGGCTGTTGCTGTCGGGATTCCCGCTCGTGCTGATGACAAGGTGCTTTGGCATCAATGCTTCAAATATTTGTCGAACCACGCGATGGTCTGCTCCATTCGATCGGCCTGGTGCTTGGGTTCGATGAAGAGGTGGCCTTCGCCGGGATAGACAATCAGCTTCGTGGGGACGCTTAGCGTTTTTAACGCGTGCCAGAATTCGTAGGACTGCGACGCGGGACATTCGGCATCGCGCTCGCCGGCAATGACCAGCGTAGGAGTCTTCACGTTCTTGATAAAGCGAATAGGAGAACTTTTCTCGTAAACCGCCGGGGCATCATAAACTGACGCGCCGAAGAACGGGATCATCCATTGATCGATCAAGTTTTGGCCATAATAACTTTGCCAGTTCGCGATGCCGGCGCCTGCGACAGCGGCACCGAAACGATTGGTCTGCGTGACAGTCCACATCGTCANTCCAGCCGGTCACACCGAGGCGCGCAGGATCGATCGGATATTTTTTTATCGCCGCATCGACTCCAGCGAGGACGTCGCGAAGGTCGCCGCCGCCGAAATCTTTCACGTTTGCCCGCGTGAATTCTTCTCCCTGGCCGTAGCTGCCGCGAGGATTCGGCATCAGCACGAAGTAACCTCGCGACGACAGAGCGGCGATAATGGCGCGCGACATTCCGAATGAAGCCGGCCACTCCGGCGTAGTTGCGCTTGCGGGGCCGCCGTGGATAAGAACGACCATGGGATATTTTTTCCCAGACTCGATCCCGCGACTGCGGAACGGCGGTAAAAGCCAGCCCTGAATGTTGAAGCCTTCATTGCTCCACTCAAGGTCCTCGGGTTTGCCCCACGTCGCTGACAATCCCGGGTTATTGCGGGTCAGCTGCTGCCATTCACCGATCGGTCCAGCCCAGATTTCCGGTGGCGTTTCAAAACTGGTACGCTCCGCGGCGGCGAATTTGCCGTCGTTCGAAACAGCAAAGTCGGGGAAATTACCGAACGCGTGAAGAGCCTCCGCGCCTTTCCACATTGTGCGCACCGAATTATCGGCGAGCGTCAATTCAGAGATTGCACCTCCGCCGCCAACGATCTCGGTGAAAAGAATGCGGTCCGGCGTCAGCCAAAAGAGCGAGCTTACCGAGCTTTTGCGGCCTCGCGTGCGGTTCTGCGCGTCGCGGCCGTTGGACATAGTGAACAGGTCGCCGCCGTGAAATCCTTCGTCGCTCATCAAGCCTTCGATGAATGCGATGGACTTGCCGTCAAGCGACCAGCGCGGAACCGCGACTTGAAGAGAAGGTCTGTAGATTGATGTGGCGTTACCTTTCGCGATGTCGATCGTGTAAATCTGCGCCACCCACCAATTGTTATCGCCCGGACCCGGCGCCGCTGTTGCGACGAATGTCTTGTCGTCCGGCGACCAATCGTAATCGTAAATATGAAGATTCGGCGGCGAAATCTGGCGTAACTGTCCGCTGGCAACGTCGAGAACAGCGATCCGCTGATTATGAATCGCGGTGTCCATGACACCAGTCGTGGTCGGCGCGGCCATTAACGGGCCGCCACCACCTGCGCCTTCGATGTAGAGGAAGGCAACCTGTTTTCCATTGTGCGACCAATGAGGACGCGCTGCGTATCCTTTTAGGTTCGTAACTTTTTTTGGATCGGAACCATCGGCCCTCACTGTCCAAAGCTGCCGCTGTTCTCTGGCGCCAGCGCTGGAAAAAACTGCGAGCGTTTTGGAATCAGCCGACCAGGCGGGATCGAAATCTGTCCTTTCGCCGGTAATCGGAATTTCAATCATCATTGCCGGCGCATTACCTGAAGTTCCGCGGACGCAAGTTTGCTTTGCTGTTGTCGCGGCGGTTGACTGCACCCACGCGACGTGTGTGCCATCGGGAGAAAGAGCAATGTCGCCGTACAGGACAGTTTTACCCAACTGTTCGGTCAATTGCTGCATCGTCTGAGCTGGTAACGTCATAGGGAAGAGCAAAGCCAGAACAAGATGCTTCATACTGTGATCCTGACAAAAGCTCGAGTGCGAGAACAGCTACAACCCGCGCACGCCGGCTAGCAACTGATCCACTTCTTCCAGTGTGGTGTAGCAAGCGCAGCCGGCGCGGACCACTCCGTGCGGAGCTTGGCCTAATCGTTCGATCACCGTCATCGCGTAGAAGTCGCCATGCGAGAGAAAAACGCCACGCTCCGCCAATTTCCTGGCTACATCAATCGATGGCAGACCGTCCACAGTGAATGCAATCGTCGGCGTGCGCGTCGCACCGGGCGGCGGGCCGTAGAGACGGATGCGTTCTATTTCGCGCAAACCATTCCAGAGTTGCGCGACTAATGCATCCCCGCGCTCGTGTAATTGCTTGAACGCAGCGCGCAAGCATTCGCGGCGTGTCGCGCCGGGAGCGAGCGAAGTAAGAAAATCCACGGCGGCCGCCGCCCCTGCAATTCCTTCATGATTCTGCGTGCCGGTTTCCGCCCGTTCCGGAGCGGAATCGGGAGCCGGGATCAGTTTCGGAAAGTCCAGTGAGTCGAGCAGGTCATGCCGACCATACAGAATTCCGATGTGCGGGCCATAAAACTTGTAAGCAGAGCAGGCGAGAAAGTCGCAATCCCAATCGCGCGCATCGATCAACCCATGCGGCGCGTAATGGACGGCATCGACAAAGATTTGCGCGCCTAACGAGTGCGCCATTTTCGCGGCGCGCCGCACATCATTGACCGTGCCGAGAGCGTTCGATGCCGCGCCGATCGCCACCAGCCTGGTGCGTTCCGTTAATTGGCGGGAAAAATCATCCCAGTCCAGTTCGCCGGTTTCAGGAATCATTTTCGCCACACGCACCTTTACGCCGCGTTCGTTCTCCAGCGCCTGCCAGGGCGCGACATTGGCATGGTGCTCGAGCTCGGTGATCAAAATCTCGTGATTGCGTTCGTAGCCGCGACCGAGCGCGCGTGCGAGGTGAAACGTTGATGTTGTCATGTTGGCGCCGAACACGATTTCAGTCGGCTGGGCGTTTAGAAAATCAGCCAGCACACTCCGGGCAGACTCGATGATGGCATCGGTCTCTTCGCTTGTCGGATAGACCCAATGCGTGTTGGCGTTGTGGTCGTAAAGGTAATTGTTCATTGCCTTCACGACGGCGCGTGGCACCTGAGTGCCGCCTGGCCCATCGAAATAGGCAACCGGATAGCCGTTATGGGTCCGCGCAAGCGCCGGAAAACAGCGCCGTATTTCGTCAACGGACATCGTGGGTGCGGGTCGCGCGCTCGCAGTCTCTTTTAGAGCGAGGGTCATTCCGGCTGGTTGCGGTTGTAGGGAACGATGTTGTCCGATTGACTCGCGATCTCCCGATCACTCGGTCGCATCACCATGCGACCAATGGAGTCCATCCGCCGGCGTCCCCGCACGGCGTATTCGTCGGCGTGACGGACGGTTTCAAGTGTGCTGGTTTCGATCATAAGGGATAATGTTATCCCACTCGTCGGCGGAGGAGCGGGCAACAAAGGCCACGACTGGTTCGGTGTCGCTCATATTGAAGACTTCGTGCGGCACGCCCGGTTTAATGTAAATGAAATCGCCTGCCTCGTTTTCGATCTTCTGTTTGAGACTGGACCCGAATTCGTGGCGCACTCTTCCTTCGATGATATAAAGGATTACTTCAAAGCCGACATGAATATGCGCGTAGGCCACGCCGCCCGGAGGGATCGTGGCGATGTTTGCTGACAGACTCTTTGTGCCGACGTTTTTGGCAGACATGCCTTGCTTGTAATGAATGCCATTCCAATTGCGTCGCGCGCCGCCGCCGCGAATTGTCAATATCCCGTCGTGATCTTCCACTGCGCCGGTGTCGATCTGGTCCTTATCATCTTTCATGGCGATTGAGTCTTTGCGCGATCGATTTATCAGAATGTTCAGACACGATTAACAGAATTGCGCGGCACAGCATACTTCAATTCATTTAATTCAGTAAACTCTGTCTGCCAGGATGCATGAGAATGGCAGCGGATCAGTCTTCGATTAATGTAAAGAATGAATCAGAACGGATTGCCGAACATTGTTGAACGCAAACGCGTCGCTTCGCCGACTATCACGCCGCAGGCTCTGGCGTACGAATACGACTACCTTTGGATGAGTTCTCGTGATCTGGGGACGCTTTATAAAATCCAAATGGACACATGGAAAGTCGCACAGGAAATCGATCCACCGGGAGTTGTCTGGGCTGCCGTCTCATCGGGCAACGGCGAAATGTGTTTCACCATTGGTAAGGGACTTAACGACGATCGTTACATCTATCGGTATGTGGCGAACCAGGGTTTCACCAAACTATTCGCATGTCCCGATTTCACCGGCTCCTACATTAGCTTCGACGGCAAACACCTTTACATGAGTCAATGGTACGAAGAGCGGATTCTGAAGTTTGACGCCCAGGGAAACATACTTCGTGAGATTGATATCGGCGCGGAAATTTGTGGCCACACTTTCCTCAATGGCAGCATCTACGTGCTGCGTGGCCGCGAGAATAAGAACCAGCCCAACAAATCCGAAGAATGGCGAATCGCCCGGCTGGATCTGAAACAAGAAAGTCCGCAGGTGGATGATCTCGCTGCGGTCCCGTTTGCTGCACGCTCGCTCACGTTCGACGGTGAAAACTTCTGGTCCAATCATCGTGCCGTGAACGAGACAATGTCGTTTTCGCTGCCCCGTTAATCATCAACCGCGCTGTTAGCCGACCAGTTCTGCGTGACGCGGACATGTCACGAGAGCTTGCATCAACGCGTAACAGATTGTGGAGCCGACGAATTTGAACCCGCTTCGTAACAATTCACGGCTCATCGCATCGGATTCGGCTGTGCGAGCGGGCACGTCGGCCGTGCGCCGCCAGCGATTCTGAATTGGCTTGCCACTGACGAAGCTCCAGAGATAAGCGTCGAAACTCCCGAATTCTTTTTGCACGGCGAGAAACATCTTTGCGTTCTCGATGGCGGCTGCGATTTTCAATCGGTTCCGCACGATCCCAGCGTCGTGGAGCAACCGCCGCAGATCGCGCGAGCCGTAGCGGGCGATCTTTTCCGGCTGGAATCCATCGAACGCTTTCCGATAATTCCCCCGCTTCTTTAGAATGGTGGTCCAGCTTAATCCTGCCTGCGCACCTTCAAGGATCAGAAATTCGAACAGCAGTCGGTCATTGTGGACAGGGACACCCCATTCCTCATCGTGATAAGTAATGTTCGGCTCAGTTGTAGCCCACGGACAACGCGGCATAGCTGAACGTAGCGCGACTTGCTCCGCAGCTACAACGCCGAACGTCCAACACCCAACACCCAACGCCCAACATCCAACGTGTTTCCACATTCCGCGCACGACGTGGAAGATCCGATTTCCTGAGCGATATTGCGCAGATGGTTGCAGAACTGAAGCAATCTGATTATCCCGGGCGCTGGTGGACGATGCTGCCGGATGGGCGCATCGAGTGCCGGCTTTGTCCGCGGTTTTGTAAGCTGAATCCGCCTTCGCAGAAAGGCTACGTTCTGTTTTGTTAGGCAACGGGTCGGTGATCGAATGGTATTGACCACTTACGGACGAAGCAGCGGGTTTTGTGTCGATCCGATTGAGAAGAAGCCGCTCAACCATTTTTTGCCGGGGACGAGTGTGCTCTCGTTCGGCACGGCTGGATGCAATCTCGGTTGCCGGTTTTGTCAGAACTGGGATATCTCGAAAGCGCGCGAGTGGGACAAACTCGCCGATGCCGCATCCCCGGAGCAGATTGCGCTTGCGGCGGAACGGCTCGGGTGTCGATCGGTCGCGTTCACTTACAATGATCCAGTGATCTTCGCCGAGTACGCGATCGATGTTGCGGACGCATGTCGCGAGCGCGGCATCAAAGCAGTGGCGGTTACCGCGGGCTACATCACTGAAGATGCGCGCCCGGAATTTTACCAACACATGGACGCTGCGAACGTCGATCTGAAGGCATTCACCGACGCGTTTTATCACCGGCTTTGTTTCGCGCAGCTTCAGCCGGTGCTCGACACGCTCAAATATCTCCGGCACGAAACGAATGTCTGGTTCGAGGTAACAACGCTGCTCATCCCGGGCGAAAACGACAGCGAGGACGAGTTGCACCGTGCATCCGAATGGTTTGCAGAAAATCTCGGGCCGGATGTCCCGTGGCATTTCACGGCGTTTCATCCCGATTTCAAAATGCGGGACAAACCGCACACGCCGTCTGCGACGCTAGCGCGCGCTCGTGAGATCGCGCGCTCGAAAGGTCTGCACTACGTTTACACTGGAAACGTGCACGATCGCGAAGCCGGCAGCACATGGTGCCCCGGTTGTGGCGAGTTACTCATCGAGCGCGACTGGTACGAGCTCGGTAAGTGGAATCTTGAGGACAGCCGTTGCCGATCTTGCGGTTACAAAATCGCGGGCGTCTTTGAAGAGCAGCGCGGCGACTGGGGCGCGCGACGCGTGCCGGTGAGAATAGGTTTTCCGTTCAGGGATTAATTTAATGACGTGTTGCCTGGCCAGTTTTCGCAGGGTCCGCTGTGCTCCCGGCGAGCGCGAGGATCACATCGGTCTTGGCGATCGATCCGACTAAGTGTCGATCGTGCGAAACGACGGGCAGACGTTCTCCATCGTGACGACTGAAACGCTCCAGCGCTTCAGTGAGTGACGCGCCCGCGCGGACGACTGGAAATGACTCGCGCAACAGATCGCCTGCGATAACCACCTTCGCGAGTTCGGGCAGTAGCAGGACGTCAAGAGGAGTCGTTTGCGCCAACCGTTGTGAGCATGCGCAGCAACAGGCGCGCAGCGGTTGCCCGTGAAATTGGCGGTGATCGCGTAGGATTCTGTACGGGAAGCAGACTGCTTCCCCTACATGCCAG